>DATLWH010000936.1:0-13504 GCA_035576505.1 Thermoanaerobaculia bacterium
GTCGGCAAGCCGATTCGCGATTCGCGCGATGAGGTGGCGCTGGCCGCAAACTGTTTCGAGTATTACGCGGGGACGACCAACAAAGTCGGAGGTCAGACCATCCCCGGCGCGGCCCCCGGCGTGCTCATGACCTTCCGCGAGCCGGTCGGCGTCTGCGGGATCATCGTGCCGTGGAACTTTCCCGTCGCCATCACGGCCTGGAAAGCCTCGCCGGCTTTGGCGATGGGGAACACGGTGGTTCTCAAGCCGGCGGAACAGACGCCGCTCACCGCCATCCGCCTGGCCGAGCTGGCGTTGGAGGCGGGCCTGCCGGAGGGCGTCTTCACCGTCCTCACCGGGCCGGGCTCGATCGTCGGCGAGGCCATCCTCACGCACCCGCTCGTTCGCAAGGTGGCCTTCACCGGCTCGACCGAGGTCGGCAGGCGGGTGATGGAGCTGGCATCGCGCGACATCAAGCGGGTGAGCCTGGAGCTCGGTGGAAAGTCGGCGAATCTCATCTTCGACGATTGCGATTTCGATCGCGCCGTCGCTTCGGCCGTCTCTTCATCCCTCGGCAATGCCGGCCAGGATTGCTGCGCGCGCAGCCGGGTGCTCGTGCAACGAACGATCTACGACCGCTTCGCCAAGGCGCTGGTCGAAGCATTCGAGAAGGTGAATGTCGGCGATCCGCTCGCGGATGAGACCGAGATGGGCCCGCTGGTGACGCGTTCCCACCGGGAACACGTGCAGTCGTACATCGACGCTGGCCGTGCCGAGGGAGCGACCGTGGCCACGGGCGGCCGGTCGCGCGAAGGGGCGGGGACGTACCTCGACCCGACGGTTTTCGTCGACGTGACGCCGGAGATGACAATCGCCCGTGAAGAGATCTTCGGCCCGGTCGTAGCCGTCATGCCGTTCGACTCGGAAGAGGATGCCGTGCGGATGGCGAACGACTCGCCGTACGGCCTCTCCGGTTCCGTCTGGACGCGCGACATCGGCCGCGCTCTGCGCGTGGCCCGCGCCTTCGAGACCGGCAACATCTCCATCAACTCAGGGAGCAGCGTGCATCTGGAAGCGCCGTTCGGCGGCGTGAAACAAAGCGGCATCGGACGCGAGCTGGGTCTCGCGGCGCTCGATGCGTATACGGAGTGGAAGACGGTTTATGTTGACGTTCGATGACGAGGGGGTCGGGAGTCGGGGGTCGGGGGTCGGGTGTCGGAGCATGCGGCCATCGCTTTTTTCGACTCCCGGCTCCGGATCACCTGGCTGAATTGAAAGATCGAGGACTAAGGAAGTAGACAGGAGTTGATCGGGAGTCAGAGGTCTGAGCGATATGCTCGCCTTTTCTCCGACCCCCGACCCCCGACAACCGACACCCGCAAGGACATGCAAGGCCGCATCGATACCGACACCCTCAAACGCCTCGTCGCCGACGACGAGATCGATACCGTCATCGCCGCCTTTCCCGACATGTATGGGCGCCTCGTCGGCAAGCGGCTGGTGGGCCGCTTCTTCGTCGACGAGGTGATGGCGCACGGGCTCCACGCCTGCGATTACCTCCTGGCCTGCGACATGGAGATGGATCCGGTGCCGGGCTATGCCTTCACATCGTGGGCGAAGGGGTATGGCGACTTCCGGCCCATTCCCGATTTCGAGACCATGCGTGTGGCCTCGTGGCTGCCGAAGACGGCGCTCGTGTTGTGCGATGTCTACCAGGAGCATGAGCACGAGATGGTGCCGGTGGCGCCGCGCAGCATGCTGCGGCGCCAGATCGCCCGCGCCGCGGCGATGGGATTCACGACGATGGCGGCTTCGGAGCTCGAGCTGTACGTCTTCAAGGATTCCTACGAGACGGTAGCCGAAAAAGGCTTCATCAACGCCACGCCGATCGGCCGCCTCATCGAGGATTACCACATCCTGCAGGGGACGAAGGAAGAGCACCTCATCGGCGCGATCCGTTCGCACCTGGAGCGCTCCGGTGTGCCGGTGGAGTCGTCGAAGGGGGAATGGGGACCGGGCCAGCAGGAGATCGGCCTCCGCTACTCCGATGCCCTGGAGATGGCCGACCGCCATTCGATCTACAAGCAGGCCGCCAAGGAGATCGCCTGGCAACAGGGTCACGCCATCACTTTCATGGCCAAGTGGGATGAGCGCTACGCCGGCTCTTCCTGCCACATCCACATGTCGCTCTGGGATGAGAGCGGGAAGAAGCCGCAGTTCGCCGGCGACGAGCAGCTCGCCTCGGTCCGCTGCTCTTCAACCTTCCGCTGGTTTCTCGGCGGATGGATGAAGCACATCCGCGAGTTGTTCGCTTTCTTCGCGCCGTACCCTTCCTCGTACAAGCGCTACGTGGCCGGCTCGTTCGCACCGACCGGCATCGCCTGGAGCTTCGACAATCGCACCGCCGGCTTTCGCATCGTCGGCAGCGGCCCGTCGCTGCGCGTTGAATGTCGGGCGCCCGGCGCCGACGCGAACGTCTACCTGGCCTTTGCCGCTGCCATCGCCGCGGGGCTGGACGGCGTCGCCAATCACATCGAGCCGCCGCCGGCGTTCGAGGGCGATGTTTACAAAGCCGCATCCGATCTGCCGCATATGCCGCACTCGCTCAACGAATCGATCGCCGCGTTGGCCGAGAGCGCCTTCGCCCGCGAGGCCTTCGGCGAGAACGTCGTCGATCACTACCTCCACTTTTTCCGCACCGAACAGCGGAAGTTCGACTCCGTCGTCACGGACTGGGAACGGCGGCGGTACTTCGAGATGGCGTGAGTTGAAGAGTGAAGGGTGAAGAGTGAAGAGTGAAAAAAGCATGCGACTAAAAAACAAAGTAGCGCTCATCACCGGCGGCGGCTCGGGCATCGGCAAGGCCTCCTGCCTCCTCTTTGCGAAGGAAGGGGCGAAGGTCGTCGTCGTCGACCTGAGCAAGGAGACGGCCGAAGCGACCGCGCGGGAGATCGGCGGGAACGCGCGCGCGTTTGCCGCGGACGTATCGAAAGCCTCCGACGCCGAGGGGATGGTCCGGTTCGCCGAGGAAAGCTTCGGCCGGCTCGACGTCGTCTTCAACAACGCCGGCGTCTTTCATCCGGACGATGACTCGGTCACCAACACCAGCGAGGCGATCTGGGACATGGTGATCAACGTCAACCTCAAGGGCGTCTTCCTCGGGTGCCAGTACGCCATCCCCGCGCTGCTGCGCGCCGGCGGCGGCTCGATCATCAATACCGCCTCGTTCGTGGCCATCATGGGCGCCGCCGCGCCCCAGATCGCCTACACCGCCAGCAAAGGCGGCGTCCTGGCGATGACGCGCGAGATCGCCGTCGAGTTCGCGCGGAAGAACATCCGCGCCAACTCCCTCTGCCCCGGCCCGGTCGAGACGCCGCTCCTGGCCAAGCTCCTGGCCGACCCGGCCCGCCGCAACCGCAGGCTCGTCCACATCCCCATGGGCCGCTTCGGCCGCCCCGAGGAGATGGCCAACGCGGCGCTCTTCCTGGCCAGCGACGAGTCGTCGTTCATCACCGGAACGTCGTTCCTGGTCGATGGAGGGATTACGGGGGCGTACATTACGCCGGAGTAGGCCGGCTGATCTCATCCGTATCTACGGAATAATACAAGCCTGGTTGCCCTTCGACGATCGAAGCGATGATCAAAGACAATGGCACGCCTAACGTGCTAACAGGGTTGGGCGCCAACTCACCTAATCTGCTATTGCTGTCAGGCGTCTTGCGAACACATGCATGTTGCACTTATTGATCGTCATGAGAAAATACCTTTTCGCCGTCGCTATCTACGCAGCCGCGCTCCCTGTAGCTAGCGGGCAGCAGCTCCCGCTGTTGCCGGATATGGAGCGGATCCTGCTGCCGATCACCGTCGTCAACGCGCCCGGAGCCTTTGGTTCGTCGTGGTTTTCTCAGGGTTCCCAGTTCAGGGACTTTCCTCCCGATCGCTCCGTACTCGTTCTGCCTGGCTGCGAACCGCCGTGCGATAACCCAATAGGTCCGACGTCTCAACATACTCTTGCGATCGACTTTTTCCATACACGGGCCGGCGATACGGCGGGCTCGATCATGTACGTCGAGCGCGCCGTCAGCGATGACATCTCGTTGACCCTGCGGCTCAAGGAAATATCCACCGGCGAAGAAGTCGAGTTGCCGGTCGTGAGAGAGGGCCAGTTCTTCAAGCGCAAGTTTCAGATACTCGATGTTCCGAATCCCGCGCCCGGGAAGCGCATCACGCTGCGCGTCTATGGCATCGATCCGGACGTTCTCGGTCGGGTTGACGTGCGGGTGTTTGTAGAAGGGCCGGAGCCGCTTGTTCGGGATGATATTTACGATTTGCGCGTCGTGCAGCGAATCTATGCGACTCCGGCTGGCAATTATCCCGTACCCGTGCGGCCGCCGGTCGCCGAGGTTTCGTATTACGTTCCCATCACAGACACGTCGAGCCTTCTCCGGTTCGAGATCGAACCGCTCACTCCACACATGGCAATCTGGGGATTCGTCTCGATCACGGACAACACGACGCAGCATGTGACGCTACGGACGCCTCAGTGATCGGGCAGGCACGACCGCTGGTCGATATTGATTAGACCACCTACCGATAGGTGGCGAATGCCACCGTCAGCGCCGCGAACTCCTCGGCCTGGGGGACGACAACGCGGATGCGGTCGCCGTACTCCCGCAGACGTTCCGCGAGATGTTCGACGACTTCGTGCCGTGTCTGGGCCAGGCGCTCGAGATCGAGAACGAGGCGCTCCTTGCGCTTTCTCAGGCCTTTCCCGAGACCCGCGGCGAGCCGTTCCGCACCGGGAAGGCTGAGCGTCCCGGCTACGCTCACCCAGACCGTCGACTCGGAACGCAGCTCGACCTCGACGTTGTGGCCGGCTTCGTCCTCTCCCCGCAGCCTGCGCCAGATGCGCGAGGGGAGCGACTCCTCGGGCGTCCGGAACACGTGCCGGATCAGACGCGGGTGCTGGAATAGGCCGAGTTTCAACGTCAGTCCGGTCCATACGGCCAGCGCGAGAGCGGCACCGGAACGGAGACGATCAGTCAGCGTCGGCGCGCCGAGGGTGCGGTGGATTCTCTCTTCCAACTCCGCGAGGCGCCGGCGGACGTCGACTCCGCGAGCGAGGACCTTGCCCGCAAGAAAGACCGGATAGGCACGCCGGATCTCGAAGGCGTATCGCTCGGCTTTCAGGCGCAGCATCGGATTGTCCGACTCTTTGAGCCGCTCGTAGCCGAGAAACCACGTCTCGATCGAACGGAAGATCGACGGGCCGAGCCTGCGCAGGTCCTCGGCGAAGCAGCGAGCCTGCGCCGACTCGATTTCCGCGGGCGTCATCGTCGGATGGTTGACCATGGCTTTGAATCCGGTGCAATTCCGGTAATACGACTCGCGGTCGTCGGCCAGCTCCTTGTGCAGCCGTCCCTCCGCCATGACCTGCTCGTAGAAGGGTGTGCCCGGCGTGGGGCCGTAGATCAGAAACTGGCAGAGTGCCGGCTCGAGAGCCAGCAGATCCGTCAACTCCTGCTCGATGATCTCCGGTGTCTGATACGGCAGGCCGACGATCATGGAGGTGAGGATGCTGATGCCGTGCTCGCGCAGTTCGCGAAAGAGCTCGGCCACCGGGCGGCCCGATTGCTTGGCATATCCCGACCGCGTTCCCTCATAGCCGATCCAGAGGCCATCGATCCCCATCTCCAGAATCTCCGTGACCGAGTACTGGCTGATCGCTTTCACGCTGGCGAAGGCGAAGATGGAGAGCGGCCGGGCCGCGGCCTTCACGCAGTCGCGGAGCTCGAGTGCCCGCTGGCGGTTCAGGAGGAAATCCTCGTCCAGGATGACGATCCCCATCTCCGGCTCGATTTCCAGGTATCGCTGAATGACGCCGTAGATGTCGCGGCCGGTGGGCAGGAGCTTGATGTGCTTGCGCTTGAAGAAGTGCGAGGTGCAGCAGAAATCGCAGCCGTTTGGACAGCCGAGGCCGGCGAAGACCATGCCGGTGCGCGAGACCTCCCGGCCGAAAATCCTGAGGCGGCTGACCATCATGGGATGCCGGTGCGGCGAGGGCGCGACGCTCTCGCCCAGCAGGCGCCGCATGAAGGCAACCCCTTCCTCGCGGCAGATGTGATCCGCGTAGGGAGCGAGCTCCTGATCGGACAGGACCGTGCCGTACCCGCCCAGGATGACCCTGGACCGTGGCGCGTGTTCGCGGATCAGGGCCACGACTTCCTTCATCCGGTGAAACGTCGACAGGACGAAGGCCACCCCGACGTAGTCATAGCCCTTCTCCAGCTCGCGTATCAGTTCGCCGCGGCTGGGATAGTGGAGGACCGTGGCCGGTGCGTCGATGTTCTCGGCCATGTACTCCAGCCCGAACTGAACGTGGTTTGCACGCGGGCTGAACAGCCCTTGCCCGCGCGTGACCTGGCCGTAAAGCAGTTCATAGCCGACGCTGGGCGCGTCGCCATACCGCTCACCAAGCGGGCGGCAAATACTCGTCAGAAGAACCTTGGCCATGAAACCCTCCAGCAGCGAATGTCGTCGCTGGAAAGCTACTGGTGGTTCTCCCAAGCGCGCAAATGACTGCGAACGGAAACGATGACTTGGCTGCGTGCGGGGGTCAAGGCGGAACGTCACACTCGAGTGTTCGCAGCGGACAGCAAAGACCAATCCGCAGATGGCGCAGATGAGACGCAGATCAAAGACGGTCTTATCTGCGTCCTATCTGCGCCATCTGCGGATTGGCTCTTCTACGGTGGCGCGCAGTACCGAACCGACGGCACGTTCTCCACGATTACCCCCTTCGCATTCGGGCGGATGATGTACTCCGAGGCACCGTAGCGGTCTGCGCCGGGAGTCCAGTTGTAGGTGTAGCCGAGGTGCGTCCAGGGGTAGCCGTTCGGGATCGTGTGGAGATAGAGAGTCTCGACGGCCATCCATTGATAGTGAGCGGGCGACGTGGTCGAGGGGAACGAGTTGCCGCAGTCCGCGGGGATCGTGGCGTCCGTCATTGGTTTGCAGGGGAGCGTCGTGCTCGTGCTTTCGTCGGGGGCAGGGCGGAACAGGTCTGCCGCGGCGACTTTGAGAACCAGCACCCGAGGCGCGTCCGCATCGGGCGGGAGACCGAGCAGTTGGCGCAACTGCATGGTCACGTCGCCGCGAAAGCCGCGGCAGATCGACTGTACTTCGGGGACGCCGGTGACCCACATGCCGTACGTGCCGGCGGTCATCGTCTCGCCCACCTTGCCGTCTTTGGAGGTGACCATGGCCACGAGCACCTGGCCGTGCTCGTCCGGCGTGAGCGGCCGGAGCGGGCGCACGTACCAGCGCTGGTAGATCGAGGAGTCGATCACGGCGCGTTCGTAGACATTCCAGAGCGCCTGCGTTTCGCCGGCGAGCGGCTGGTCGGGTTTGACCTCCGCCTGCCGCTGGAACGGCTGCTGCGCCTGGAGCGCGCCGCCGGCCGCCGAGAGGAAAACAGCGAGTGCGATGACGAGCGGGAAGCGAGGTGGCTTTCGCATGCGGTTCATTTTGCCGGTTGCTGATAGAGACCGAGGACGTTCCCGCCGGGATCGCGGAAGCGCGCCGTGATCTCGGGCGCGTCCGCGCCGATTGGCTGCACGATCTCGCCACCGTTTGCGATCACGGCGTCGGCTGCCGCGGCCACGTCGTCGACCATGATGTAGATGAGCATGCCCGGTTGCGAGGACGGCGGCCGGCCGGTGACCCAGGTCCCGCTGACCTGGCCGACTCCGTCGTCGAAGGCGAGCTGACCGTCGCCACGCTTCCGAAGGGGCCAGCCGAAGACCTTCGCGTAGAACGCGGAAGAACGATCGATGTCGATCGCCGGGATTTCGATGTAGCAGATCTTGCCGTTCGACATCGTAGGCGGCATCACGGCTCCCTTCGGTTTTCGCGTTTCGTGCAGTAATAACAGATGGCCGGCCGTTCCGTCGAGCGTCCGACCTTGGTAGGCTCTCGGCGAGAAAATCGAACCAACCGGGAGGACCGATGCGAACCATCCTCAGCGCCATCTTCATCTCTCTCCTCTTCGCGGCCGGAGTGATGGCCGAGGAGCCGGCATCTGTGGCCATCCACTCGCGCCGCGTGCTCGACGTCCGCAGCGGGACGGCAAACGAGGGATACGTCGTCGTGCGGGGCGACCGCATCCTTTCGATCGGCAGGAGTGCGCCGCAAGGAGCGCGCGTCATCGAGCTCGGCGACGCCACGGTGCTGCCGGGTCTCATCGATTGTCACGTCCATCTGGAGGCCGACTGGAACGACTTCTCGGCCACCAGTAACCTCCGGCGCTCTTCTCCCGAGAAGACTCTGATGGGATTGAAGAATGCGCAGACGTATCTTCAGCGCGGATTCACCACCGTGCGCGACGCCGGCACGACCGATCCCGCGTACGACACCATCGCGTTGCGGAACGCCTTTGCCCGAGGTGCCTTCGCCGGCCCCCGCGTCGTCGCGGCGGGGGTTCCCATCTCCGTCACCGGAGGGCACAACGATCTCAACCCGCTGGCCCCGGACGTTCCCATGGTCAGGCTTCCCAACATCGCCGACACGCCTGATGAAGTGCGCGTGGCCGTTCGCCACGATCTCCGCAACGGCGTCGACTGGATCAAACTGATGGCCACCGGCGGTGTCGAGGACTCGCTGAGCGACTACAACGTGCAGGAGTTGAGCGACGAGCAGATGAGGGTTGCCGTCGAAGTCGCGCATCGTGCCGGCCGCAAGGTGATGGCCCACGCGGAAGGGACGGCCGGCATCACCGCCGCGGTCCGCGCCGGCGTCGATTCGATCGAGCACGGCACGATGCTCGACGAGGAAACGGCGCAACTGATGGCCGAGAAGGGAACGTGGCTCATTCCGACTCTGGAAACGTTCCAGCGCGGTGTGGAGATCGGTCTCTCGTCGGGGCAGGAGCCGATCATGCTCGAGAAGGGGAAAGCCATCCTCCGCTACCAGCAGCCGGCCTTCGAACGCGCCCTGCGCCACCACGTGAAGATCGCCTTCGGACTCGATGACGAGCCGAAGTTCACGACGCGCGAGTTCCAGGCGCTGGTCACGGCCGGTCTCACGCCTCTCCAGGCGCTCCAGGCTGCCACGACAAACGCCGCGCTGCTCCTGGGCGTCGACGCCGGCTCACTCGAAGCGGGGAAGGTCGCCGACGTCATCGCCGTCGACGGCGATCCGCTGAAGGACATCAAGGTGTTGGAGAAAGTAGTATTCGTGATGAAGAGCGGCGTGATCGTGCGCCAACACTGAAGACTTACGGCGCTCCTAATCCAGGGCGCGGAGCGCATCACGGTAGTACCCGGTCACGGCGGCGACGTACTCAACGGCCTCCTGCGTGGCCGAGGGCCCCACCTTGCTGACCAGCTCAGGACCGGCGTTGTAGGCTGCCAACGCCATCGGGACATTGCCGTCAAACCGCTGCAACAGAGAGGCGATGTACTTGGTGCCGGCGAAGACGTTCTGCCGCGCATCGAAGGCGTTGTCGACTCCCAGCACGCGCGCCGTGTTCGGCATGAGCTGCATGATCCCCTGCGCTCCTCGGCTGGAGACAGCGGACGCATTGAAGGCGGATTCACGAAATGCCATCGCCGCGATCAGGTTCGGATCGACGCGGTACGTTGCGCTGGCATCGGCGATCGCCTTGCTGAGATAGATCGGGACCGGAATGGGAAAGCCATTCGCGGCGAGCCGGGGCAACGTCAGCGCCGCACGAACCGCGGCCGAAGGTCTTGCGGGTGCTGTCTGGGGATGAGGTCCTGCGAACAGCGTCGAACAGGCACCGAGTACGGCACAACCGATAGCAAGGGCACGTTTGTTCATCGAAGTCAGCGTCTCCTTTTGTTTTCGGACCGCCCCAGTGCGCGCACGTTCGCTGCTCGGCAAGCATTCGCTTCAGCGTCGATCGACGTTGCCAGGCCGCGCGGCCAGGGATTGTGTTGAGTGCCTGATAGAACAGGTGCCCGCGCGAACTGGATTCCTACGGCCGAGCCTGCGCTACCGTGCAGCTCGCCGTCTCGCGGGGCTCGTCACAACAAGCGTCACGGTCTGATCGGCCGAAAGATTGCCGCTGGTAAGCCTGATCTGGAATTGATAGGTGCCGGCTTGCGTAGCGGCAGCTGTGGCCGCCGTGATGTTGAACGATTGGCCCGACGCCACGGATGCAGACTCCGCGGTCACCGAGCCCACAAAGCCGGCAGGCGGATCGACGCTGACGGCGGCCGTACCGCTGAACCCGTTGACCGCGATCAACTGATACGAGCCGACTGACGAACCTCCGCGCGTCGTCGTGAGCGACGAAGGCCCACTGATGGCCATGCCTGCCGGCGCGGGCGGTGGTGGCGACGCCGGACTGGTGCCGCTCCCGCGAATGACACTCCAGATCAGCGGATCTTCGACGCCCGCGCTCCAGGCCGCAAACCCTCCGATGTACGGATGGTGTTGCTCGAGCAGCGTCACCTTCCGGGAGTAGGCGGCGGCGTCCTGAAAGAAGACCGTGTGATCGGCGAAGGTGAACGTCGCTTCGCCGTTGGCATCATGGGAAACAGTGGCGTCATTGTTCAGAGCCAGCTGCGTCGCCGCCGCATAGGAGAGCGATTTCGTTCCGGCCGCGCTCCAGTCGTAGCCGTACCACGGAAGGGCCATCATGATCTTGCCCGCCGGAATCACGCCCTCCGCATACGACGCCACCTTGTCGATCCAGTCGAGTGGAGCGATCGGACCCGGCGCGCTTCCGGGATAGCTATAGTCATAGGCCATGATCTTCACGGAATCGGCAACCTGTCCGATGGCCTGCCAATCCTCCGCGCCAGGACCGTCCCAGTTCTGCTGATCGCTGGTCTTGGCGTAGACACTGACGGAGAGCTTCTTGCCGGCAGCATGCAGTTTCTGTCCGACGGTATTGAGAAAGGCGGTGAAGTCGGTCCGCGAGGCGGTGGGGAGGGCTTCGTAGTCGACATCAATCCCGTCGTATGACTTCGAGATGGCCAGCTCGGCGATCGAGGCGGCAGCCGCTTCCCGCGAGGCAGACGTGGCAAGCACGCTGGCGGCAATGGAGCCGTTGAAACTGCCATTGACCACGTTCTGCAGCGTCGGCACGAGCAGTGTGCCGGTCATTGCCGCACGCCACGTCGCGTCCTCGGCGTTCCAGTTGGTGGCAATCGTTCCGTCGGCATTCCAGCTATACCAGACAGGATTCGACTCGCTCAGGACGCCGACGTTTGATTGCATCGACTTCAACGCCTCGGCATTCCAGGGCGGGATCCAGGCGGATTCCTTATATGCGAATGATGACGTGGCGGAGACGAGAATCATCACGGCAATCGCGGCAGTGCGCATCAGGCTCCTTATGCCTTCCTGCGATCCGCGTTGCCGATCCCCGTTATGGAGAATGGAACGACCTTCGTCACGTTCGGCAGCTCAGCCGTCTGAGAATCAGACCTGGAACTTTGCGTCCTCCCGTTGCCGGGAGTATGCCTTTTCGCGCGATCGCGATTTGTAACGGATGATGAGAAGCGCCGTTTCGCCCCGCGCATTCCAAGAAAAATAAACGAAGCGGCCTGAGCACCGTGGCATTTCGGTTGCACAAATACTCGTGCTTGCGCGCCCTTTCGATCGGCCTCTTCCTTTTCGTGATTCCACCGCATTTCGCAATGGCTGAGCAGGCCGCAGCGACGATTCTTTCCTATCACGAAATCGGGGACCCTGCATTCAAGACGATCCCCCGCCCGGGCGCCCCTGATAATCAGGCTGAAGAGCTCCGCTATGCTGTCAGGCGCGACGATTTCAAGGCTCAGCTCGATTATCTCGAGGTTGCCGATTACCACGTGATTGCGCTATCCGACCTCGTCGATTATGTCGCAGGACGACGGAAGGCGTTGCCGCCAAAGGCCGTCGTCATTACGGTCGACGATGGCTGGCTCAGCGCGTACACGGATGTTTTCCCGGAGCTGCACCGCCGCGCCATGCCCTTCACGCTCTTCATCTATCCCGACGTCATCGGAAAGGGGCCGGCGTATGTGACCTGGGCTCAAGTCGGAGAGATGGCGAGCGCGGGTGTGGATATCGAGGGGCACACCTATACACACGCTTCGCTCGCTCTGCGCAGCCACCCCAACTTCGAGCCGGCAGACTACAGCCGATTTCTCCAGCACGAGCTGCTCGACAGTAAGCGCGCGATCGAGCAGGAGGTCGGCCGGCCGGTGAGGTTTCTGGCCTATCCGTACAGCGACTACGATTCTGATGTGGAGAGCGCCGTAAAACGCTACGGGTACGAAGCCGCGCTCTACGACCGCGACGCCGGCGCATTCATCCACCGGGCCACCCCGCTGCTGCACCTCAAGCGTTTCCCCGTTTTACGCGATACGAGCCTCAGCCGATTCAAGACCTTTCTGGTTCCCTGACATCTCCATTTCGGTTTTCGAGAGCTGGCCATGGCGTCACTCTTGCGATGGATCGTCTGGAGCTGATGAAGAGCCTGACAAAAGCCGTGATGTCGCTGTTGCTCCTGAGCGGTTGTCACCGTGCGCCAGTCATTGCCGCGCAAACCGACCCCAACGCTGTGATCGCATCGTTGATCCGGATCACGAGTAGCGATGCCGACCTCGCGGCAATGGCATCGAGACGCGGACAGTCTGCGGAGACAAGAGCGGTCGCGGCCAGGATTGAAGTGGAGTCGGCAGCCATGAATGCCGAGCTGACTGCTCTTGCGCGGCGCCACAATGTCCCGCTACCGCAGCAGGAGGAAAAGAGGGTGGCCATGAAAGAAGACCTCTCTATCCTGCGGCCGGAGCTGTTCGATCAGGCTTATGCACTGGCCATGGTGCAGGAGACGCGGGACCTCGTTCAAACGATCAATACCGCAAGCAGGAAGAATGACACTCTTGTCCGGCAGTTTGCACAGAGTCATCAAGGCATGATCGCGGAAGAACAGCGCCGCGCCAATTCCCTCCTCGGCCATACGGGAGGCGCACCATGGCCAGGTTTCACGCCATAGTCATCCCGTGGGCCTACCGGACAGCGTCGGCCGCCGGGGCGATGGCAAGCTTGAGCCTGATCACCCGATCCTCATGCGGGGCCAGGTCCGGCAGGGAAAGCAGACACGCACTGTCATTCGGAAGTTTGGTGAGGGTTACCTTGTGCTTCATCAGGTAATCGCCGCCGAGGTCGACAGAGCTGACGCGCGGCGGCAACCAGACCTCGACTGTCGGGTTTTCCACGGAGTTGGCGCCGCGGTTCGTCATCCGCACGCTGAGCACGTTGGGATTTCGCAATGGATCGACGCTGAACACGAATCGGTCTGTCTGCGCGGCAACGCGTGCGTCCGCGGTCATCGTCCTGGCCAACTGCGGCGCGCCGGCCGCACCTTCGGAGACCGGCTGGCCGGCCACCCAGCGGAAGGCCGTGTGAACCAGAATCATGAGTTGCCGGTCGTCTTGCGTGAGCGAATCGGGATCAAACCCGAACCAGAGATAGCGGGTACCTGACTGCTCGACGTGCATGATGACGG
>DATLWH010000937.1:0-3976 GCA_035576505.1 Thermoanaerobaculia bacterium
GCGCGGACCCGGACGGCGCGCGCGCGGCCGTTGAGCTTGAGCGTGATCGTACGGTACTTTACCGCACCCTTGCCGGTGGGCGCGAACCCGATGAGGTACTGCGCGCGGAGGTCATCTTCGATGTGAGAGACGGCCTCCGCGATCTGTTGTGGCGTGTTGCCGAGATAGAGCTTGCCACCCGTGAGCGTGGCCACTTCGTTCAGCAGACCGATGTCCGAAAGGTCCTCCCGCGGACGCTTGCGATCCGTTTGTTCGACGGGCGGTTCGCGCAAGCCGAGCGAGTAGATCGGTACCGAGATACCCTGAAGCTGCTGGGCCAGGGCCCCCCGGGTGATCGACGACGCGTTGTCGATGCCATCGCTGAGCAGAATGATGGCTCGCGAAGGGTTGCGGCCGAGCCGGCTGCGCTCCGGCATCGTCGCCAGCGCGTCGAAGAATGCGGTCTTGCCGTACGGACTGACGTTCGCCAGCGCGCGGGTGATGTCGGATGGTTTCTCGGTGAACGGCACGACTTCCCGCGCCTGCGACTCCGCGAAAACGTAGAGCGCGAAATCGTCGCCGGGGCGGTGATGCGCGATCAGCGCGCCGATGGCCGCCCGTGCGGAATCCATCTTTCCCGCCAACGCCATCGAGCCGGAGCCGTCCAGCAGGATCGTGAACGAGACCGGCGCATTCTCCGACTTCTCGAACATGTCGCTGCGGACCGGTGAGCCATCGACCCTCAGATCAACCTCGGCATCGCGGAGGTCGGTAATCGGCTTTCCACGGTCGCCGATCACCGTGAACGGGATCATCACGTAACCGACGTTGACCGAATCGGTCATCGTACCGGGCGCGACCACGCCCTGCGCCAGCGCCGGGAGGGCGGCAAGCGCGACGGCGGCGTAGCTGAGTAGCCGGCTCATGCGGGTAATGAACAAATAACTAGCTGCACCGCATTTCGAGGTTACCCCTTCGTCAGCGGTACAAACTCCTCATCCTGCTGTTGAATCCGCTCCCACTTGAGGAAGTCGTAGTACCCGCAACGGGAGAATTCGGGATATTCGCGGCAGACGCCCGGCCGTGCGTCGTAGATCGTGCAGCGGCGGGCCTTGGTATCGAGAAACATGCAGACGCTGCCGTAGATCTTGTCCTTCTGATGACGAAGGACCTGTTCTCCACCCACCACCTTCGTGAAGCGCTTGCGTGCGATTTCCGGGTCGAGGTCAAAATGCTTGGCCAACCTGTTGAGATCGCGCTTGTTGACGACGATCCTGTCGTAGCTGCAGCAGTACGCAGGGCACTTCGAACAGTCGTAGGATGCCATTGGTATCGGAGTGTACGGGAAGTAGTGGGTGGTGGGTAGTGGGAGGTGGTTGCTTGGTCGCTGAGTTGCTGGGTTGCTGGGTGGGTTGCCGGAGGTTGGACTTTGTCTTTGGCAATCCTGGCAACTTCGCAACCCAGTAACTCAGCAACCAAGCAACCCACCCCCCACTCCCCACTGTCCTATCATGCCAACCATGGACCACGCCGTAGCCCTCGTTCAGGCGTATCTGCAGCTCAACGGTTACTTCACCTCGGCCGAATACCCGATCATCGCCGCCGCGGGACGAAACGGATTCCGGACACTCACGGACATCGACGTTCTGGCATTTCGTTTTCCCTCGGGCCTTCCATCGCCGGTGCCGGCGGGTTCGCGCAAGCGCACGCCGCGCGGGCTCGACATGAGCGATATCGACCCCGGCCTCGGCGTTCCGCCCGACTCCATCGACATGGTGATCGGCGAGGTGAAGGAAGGGCGCGTCGGCATCAACAGCGGCGCGCGCGATCCCGAGGTTCTGAAGACCGTCATCGGCCGGCTCGGCGATTCGAACATCGACGGCGACAACGTCGTCGCGGACCTGTTGGCGCACGGCTCGGCGACGCTCCCCTCTGGTTTCGTCATCCGCCTGATCGCCTTCGGCTCATTTCCTCCCGGCGCCGCTGTACCTCCCTGCCGCATCATCAGCCTCGGGCATGTGCTCGAGTTTCTGCAGAAATACGTGCGGAAACACTGGAGCATGCTGCGCCACCTTCAGTTCAAAGATCACGCGTTCGGTTTCCTCATGACGCTCGAGAAAGCCCGTCGCGGCGGCGCCGGACGCCGTGGAAGCGCCGGTGTCGAGATCGTCTCCGCGACGCCCCGGCCGCCGCACGTGCGCGGCCAACGGAGGTAACCCATCTCCTACCTGACCGATGATCCGATCGACGCTTCCGCACTGGTCAAGGGCGTCATGCGCCCCTCCGACGGTGCGTACGTGCTGTTCGAGGGGGTCGTCCGCAATCACCACGAGGGGAAAGCGGTCGAGTCGATCTTCTATGACGCCTACCGGCCGATGGCGGAGAAGGAGATCGCGAAAATCGTCGATGAGGTGCGGAGCGCGTATGCAGACGTCGCCATCGACGTCCTCCATCGTCTTGGCCATCTCGTGATCGGCGACGCCTCGATCGCCATCGTCGCCGCATCACCGCATCGTGCCGAGGCCTTCGCGGCCTGCCGGATGATGATCGACCGCATCAAAGAAACCGTCCCGATCTGGAAAAAAGAGCGCGGCCCCAACGGCGAAGAATGGGTCGGCTGGCAGGGTAAGTGCTGACATGACCGCCTCTCACGACGTCTCCGATCGCCAGCTTCCGCGCGGCGCCGGCGATGCCGCCGACGTGACCCCTGTGCCGGCGGCGAGCGTGATCCTGCTGCGTGATTCGCCGCTGGAAGTGCTCATGATCCGGCGTCACGCGCAATCGACATTCGTCCCGGACGCGTGGGTCTTCCCCGGCGGCGTCGTCGAGGCGGCCGACCGCGCGCTCGGCGACGGAACGGAGCTCGGCACGATGCGTGTCGCTGCCGCCCGCGAGCTCTTCGAGGAAAGCGGCATCTGGCTCGGCGCAACGCTCGCCAATGCCGACTCGAAGCGCCGCGCGCTGCTCGCCGGCGAGACGACGTTTGCAGCACTCGTCAAGGAATCTCCGCTCGATCTGGCGGGCCTGGTCTGGACGTCGCGCTGGATCACACCGGTCGGTGTGCCCAGGCGGTTTGACACGTACTTCTTTCTCGCCAGGATCAGCCGCGACGCCGTGGCCTCGGCAGAAAACGTCGAAGCGGTCGAAGTGGCATGGATCGCTCCGGCCGAGGCGATCGACAAACTGCAGATCGTCTTCCCGACGCTGAAGAACCTCGAAGCCCTCGCCGGATACACCTCCGCCGAGGAGTTGCTCGCTTCCCGCCGAGGGGCGGACATCCCGACCACGAGGCCCGTGCTCATCGTCGAGGACGGCAGGAAGAGAATCATCCTTCCGTGATCATCCGCGACATCACCGCCCCGAATCCCGGGCCATTCACGCTCAACGGCACACGCACGTACCTCCTCGGTGACTCGGCCGTCATCGATCCAGGTCCGGCCATCCACTCGCATGTCGAGGCCATCCGCGCGGCGATGCCGAACTTGCGCACGATCCTGATCACGCACCGGCACGAGGATCACGCGCCGGCCGCGGTGCCGCTCAAGCGCGCTACCGGAGCACGCATCCTCGCGCCGCACGGCGTGCTCGATGACGCGCTCGTCGACCAGCGCATCGGCGACGGCGAGACGATCGCCATCGACGATGAAACGCTGGAGGTCATCGCCACGCCCGGTCACACCAGCGAGCACGTTTGCTTCCTCAGCTCGGCCGGCGATCTCTTCACCGGCGATACGGTGCTCGGCGAAGGAACGACGGCGATCTTTCCGCCGGACGGCTCGATGCGCGACTACATCGCCTCGCTGCGCCGTCTCCTCACCCACAAACCGAATCGCGTCTTCCCAGCCCACGGACCAACCCGCGACAAGGCCATGGCCTTGATCGAGCAATACATTGCGCACCGCCTCGATCGCGAAAGCCAGGTGCTCGCGGGCCTGTCCGAGGGCGCGACATCGACATCGGCCCTGCGCCGTCGCATCTATCCCGACCTCGATCCTCG
>DATLWH010000938.1:0-6094 GCA_035576505.1 Thermoanaerobaculia bacterium
TACAGGCGCCGCTGCCTCACCGGGGGCGTTGATGGTCGAGGTCACGCCGCTCGCCGAACCTTCCTGAACCACGTCGTATTGCTGCTGATCCCGCTTCATTTTCCCCGATCGGCTGCATCCGAAAACCAGGAGCGCGACCGCAGCCAGTGTGACGATTTTCTGAGTCATCTGGTCTTCTACAGTGGCAGCTTGTATGCCAATGGCTTGTGCGAAGACGGGTGGGAAGAACCATCGTCGCAGATCAGTTGATTAAACCGTACCGTAGTAGTACTGTTTCGCTCCTTTCAGGGACTCGACGATGCTCAAAATCTCCAAACTCACCGATTACGGTCTCCTTGCCGCTGTCTACCTGGCCCGCCACAACGGCATGGTGGCATCGGCACGCGAGATCGCCGAGTTCTACCACCTGCCGGTGCCGATGATCACCAAGGTGCTGAAAACGCTGCACCAGAGTGAGCTCATCGATTCGCACCGAGGCGTCGGCGGCGGGTACACCTTCCACGGCGACGCCGAGGCCATCACACTGGGGCAGCTCATCGAGGTGCTCGAAGGCCCGTGGGACCTCGTCGAATGCGAAACGACCGATGATCAGGGTCACGCCGCCTGTGCCATTCGCGTGGCTTGCCCGTCGCGGCGGTTCATGTTCGGGATCAACCGTGCGGTGAAGGGAGCGTTCGAGCAGGTTACGCTCGGCGACCTCACGCGCGGCGTCATGCCCGTTCCGCGGGTCGACAAGCCGATGTTGTCATTGAGAGCTGGAAACCAACTATGAGCAGCACGATCGAACAGATTGCCAGTCAGGAGTACAAATACGGCTTCGTCACCGACATCGAGGCCGATCAGGCGCCCCCCGGGCTGAATGAGGACATCATCCGGCTCATCTCGGCCAAGAAGAAGGAACCGGAGTGGATGCTCGACTTCCGGCTCAAGGCTCTTCGGCACTGGACGACGATGAAGGAGCCGACCTGGGCCAACGTGAAATACGGCCCGATCGATTACCAGTCCATCTGCTACTACTCGGCGCCGAAGCAGAAGAAGACCCTCAACTCGCTCGATGAAGTCGATCCCGAGGTGCGCGCCACCTTCACCAAGCTCGGCATCTCGCTCGACGAGCAGAAGCGGCTCACCGGTGTCGCGGTCGACGCGGTCTTCGATTCCGTCTCCGTCGCCACGACCTTCCGCGCCGAGCTGGCCAAGGTCGGCGTCATCTTCTGTTCGTTCTCCGACGCCGTGCAGAATCACCCTGACCTCGTCCGCAAGTACCTCGGATCGGTGGTTCCCTACACCGACAACTTTTTTGCCACTTTGAACGCAGCGGTCTTCACCGACGGCTCGTTCTGCTACATCCCGAAGGGCGTTCGCTGTCCGATGGAGCTGTCGACCTATTTCCGGATCAACTCGGCCGGCACCGGCCAGTTCGAGCGGACGCTGATCGTGGCCGATGAAGGCGCCACCGTCAGCTACCTCGAAGGCTGCACGGCGCCGATGCGCGACGAGAACCAGCTCCACGCCGCCGTGGTCGAGCTCGTCGCCCTCGACAACGCCTCGATCAAGTACTCCACGGTGCAGAACTGGTATCCGGGCGACAAGGAAGGGCGCGGCGGCATCTACAACTTCGTCACCAAGCGCGGCAAGGCCTTCACCAACGCCAAGCTGTCGTGGACGCAGGTGGAGACCGGCTCGGCCATCACCTGGAAGTATCCGAGCTGCATCCTGCAGGGGGACAACTCGGTGGGCGAGTTCTACTCCGTGGCGCTGACGAACCACCACCAGCAGGCTGACACCGGTACGAAGATGATTCACCTCGGCAAGAACACGCGCTCGACGATCATCTCGAAGGGGATCTCGGCCGGCCAGGGGCAGCAAACGTATCGCGGTGAAGTGAAGATCATGAAGTCGGCCGAGGGAGCGCGCAATTACTCGCAGTGCGACTCGCTGCTCCTCGGCGACAAGTGCGGCGCACACACGTTCCCCTACATCGAGGTGCGCAACTCCACCGCCAAAATGGAACATGAAGCGTCGACGTCGAAGATCGGCGAAGACCAGCTCTTCTACTGCCAGCAGCGCGGCATCTCCGCCGAAGACGCTGTCGGGATGATCGTCAACGGCTTCTGCAGGGAAGTGTTCAAAGAGTTGCCGATGGAGTTCGCGGTAGAAGCGACGAAGCTGTTGGGAGTATCACTCGAAGGGAGCGTTGGATAAGGTTGCAGGGTTACTGAGTTGCAGGGTTGCTGAGTCCCGCACCCGCGCAACCCAGCAGCTTAGCAACCCGGCAACCGGTCACAACACATGCTAAACATCAACAATCTTCACGCCGGGATCGACGGCAAGGAAATCCTCAAGGGGCTGACGCTGCATGTTGGCGTCGGTGAGATCCACGCGATCATGGGGCCGAACGGCTCCGGGAAATCGACGCTGGCCAATGTCCTGGCCGGACGGCCGAAGTACATAGCGACCTCGGGAACGGTGACGTACCAGGGGAAGGACCTGCTGGCTCTGCCCGCCGAGGAGCGGGCCCGTGAGGGAGTCTTCCTGGCCATGCAGTATCCGGTCGAGATTCCGGGTGTGAACAACATCTACTTCCTCAAAGCCGCGCTCAACTCCATCCGCAAGCACCAGGGGCAGGAGGAGCTCGACGCGATGGAGTTCCTGCAGCTCGCGCGCGAGAAGATGAAGCTCGTGGAGATGGACGAGACCTTCATGAACCGTTCGGTGAATGAAGGCTTCTCCGGCGGCGAGAAGAAGCGGAACGAGATCTTCCAGATGGCCGTGCTCGATCCGAAGCTGGCTATCCTCGACGAGACCGACTCGGGGCTCGACATCGACGCCCTGCGCATCGTGGCCGAGGGCGTCAACGCCCTTCGGAGCGAAAAGCACTCGGTGCTCGTCATTACCCACTACCAGCGGCTGCTGCGCTACCTCGTCCCCGACTTCGTGCACGTCCTTGCCGACGGCAGGATCGTGAAGTCGGGCGGCAAGGAGCTGGCGGAAGAGCTGGAGCAAAAAGGGTACGAATGGATCGAAGAAGAGGTCGCGACGGCACGATGAGCAGCGTCCTCGATCGCGACACCCGTCTGGCCTCCGTCGACCCGCTGCACATCGACGGCGAGCCGGAGCGCATGCGCCGCATTCGCGCGCAGGCGGCGGAGCGTTTCAACGCGCTCGGCTGGCCGACGACGAAACGCGAGGAGTGGAAATACACCTCGCTCACGCCGCTGACCAGCATCGACTGGAAGACCGACCAGCGGCAGCCGGAAGACAAAAGCCATCCCTCCCCTTTCGGCGACCGGCCCATCGCCGAGCTCATGTTCGCGAACGGCAGCCTCTACGCGAACCGCGCCACGCTGGCGAACGAGCATCCCGGCATCCGTATCGTGCCGATGCGCGAAGCGATGGAGAGCGAATCGTTCGGGCAGCACTTCGCGAAATACGCCGACTACCAGCAACACGCCCTGACCGCGCTGAACACCGCACTCTGGTCGGACGGCGCCTACATCGAGATCGCCCCCGGCACGGCCGTGGAGGGCTTCATCCACATCTTCTACCTCGGCGGCGGCGCCGCGGACCATCCGGTCATGTCGCATCCCCGCAATCTCGTCGTGGCCGGACGGGGAAGCCAGATCACCGTCGTCGAATCGTACTTCGGCAAGGGGATGTACTTCACGAACACGGTCACGGAGATCGTGGCCGGCGAAAGCGCGGTCGTCGATCACTACAAGTTCGAGAACGAGTCGCTCGAAGCCTTCCACGTCGGCACCGTGCAGATCCATCAGGAACGCTCCTCGAATGTCACCTCGCGCACGATCGCCACCGGCGGCGGTCTGGTGCGCAACGAGATCAACGTGGCCCTGACCGGCGAAGGAGCGAGCCTCTCCATGGAGGGACTCTTCGTCCTCTCCGGGCGCCAGCACGTCGACAACCACACGGTCATCGATCATCTCGCCCCGCATTGCGACAGCCTGGAGCTGTTCAAAGGCATCCTCGACCAGAACGCCCGCGGCATCTTCGACGGCCGGATCATCGTCGAGCCGAACGCGGTGAAGACCAACTCCCGGCAGACGAACCGGAACCTGCTCCTCTCCGAGTCGGCGGTCATCGACTCGAAGCCGACGCTGGAGATCCACAACGACGACGTGAAGTGCAACCACGGCTCGACCATCGGCCAGCTCGACGAGGAGGCGCTCTTCTATCTCCGCGCCCGCGGCATCGGCGAGGAGGACGCGCGGAACCTGCTCGTCTACGCCTTTGCCAGCGAGATCGTCGAGCGGATGAAGATCGACGTCGTGCGCGAGGGCGTCAGCCGCGCGCTCTACAGCCGCCTGCCCGGACTGAAAGCGGAAGGCGGAAGGCAGAAGGCAGAAGGAGGTCTTCGATGACGACTGCTCTCGGGAGGCTGCCTCGCTCCTCTTCGCTCATCACGGATTCATTCGATGTCGACCGCATCCGCGACGACTTTCCGATCCTCCGCCATCCGGTGCGCGACGGCCGCCCGCTCGTCTATCTCGACAACGCCGCCACGACCCAGAAACCGCGGCAGGTCATCGACCGCTTCGTCCGCTACTACAGCGAAGAGAACGCGAACGTCCACCGGGGCGTGCACTACCTCAGCGAAGTGGCCACGGATGCCTACGAGAAGACGCGGACGACCGTGAAGCGTTTCATCGGCGCCCGTGACGAGAAAGAGATCATCTTCACGCGCGGAACGACCGAGGGCATCAATCTGGTGGCCCAGTCATGGGGACGGAAGAACATCGGCGCGGATGACGAAGTGCTCATCACGGCCATCGAGCACCACTCGAACATCGTCCCGTGGCAGTTGCTCTGCGAGGAAAAAGGGGCCCGTCTGCGCGTGGCGCCTGTGAACGATGCTGGCGAGCTCGATCTCGACGCATTCGAAAATCTGCTGACGCCGCGCACGAAGCTCGTCTCGTTCGGCCACGCCTCGAACGCCCTGGGAACGATCAATCCCATCCGCGAGATGATCGCCCTGGCCCACGCCGCCGGCGCGGTAGTGCTGATCGACGGTGCGCAAGGTGTGCCGCATCTCCATGTCGACGTGCGCGATCTCGATTGCGACTTCTACGCCTTCTCAGCCCACAAGGTCTACGGCCCCACCGGAACCGGCGTCCTCTACGGCAAGGAGTCGATCCTCGAGGCCATGCCGCCGTGGCAGGGCGGCGGCGACATGATCCTCTCGGTCAGCTTCGAGAAGACGACCTACAACGCGCTCCCCTACAAGTTCGAGGCGGGTACGCCGAACATCGAAGGTGTCGTCGGCATGGCCGCGGCGCTCGACTACGTCGCCTCCATCGGCGTCGACGCCATCGCCGTTCACGAGCAGGATCTTCTCCACTACGCCACGCGGCGCCTCCTGGCAATCGACGGCCTGCGCATCATCGGTACGGCGGCGGAGAAAGCCAGCGTCATCTCGTTCGTTCTCGAAGGCATCCACCCGCACGACATCGGCACCATCCTCGACCAGGAAGGGATCGCCATCCGCACCGGTCACCACTGCGCGCAGCCGCTGATGATGCGGTTCAATGTGCCCGCCACCGGCCGGGCCTCGTTCGCCATGTACAACACACGCGAGGAAGCCGACGCCCTCGTGGCCGGTTTGGAGAAGGTCATCGAGGTGTTCCGGTAAATGTCTGATCTTCGCGAGCTCTACCAGCAGGTCATCCTCGACCACAACAAGAATCCGCGCAATTTTCACGAGATCCCGCACGCCACGCGGACCGTGGACGGCTACAACCCGCTCTGCGGCGACCACTACACTATCTATGTGGAGATGGACGGCCAGACCATCAAAGACATCGGCTTCACCGGCAACGGCTGCGCCATCTCCAAAGCCTCGGCCTCGGTGATGAGCTCGTCGCTCAAAGGTAAAAACATAACGGAGGCTCATCAGCTCTTCGATGTCTTCCATAAGCTCGTGACCGGTGAGCCCAGCAGCCTCAGCGCGGCAGAACTCGGCCGTCTGGCCGCGTTCTCAGGCGTATCGGAGTTCCCGGCGCGCGTAAAGTGCGCCACGCTGGCCTGGCATACGCTGAACAGTGCGATCGAAGGCGATAAGGAAACGGTGAGTACCGAGTAG
>DATLWH010000939.1:0-6959 GCA_035576505.1 Thermoanaerobaculia bacterium
CTCCGTTCCCGCCTCGGCCGTGGTGGCGCTGAAGAACGTTCTCCCGCCGAATGCCGCGAAGTCCGAAGGCAAGGTGGAGACGGTGCCGTTCGAATAGGTGGTGTTGATGTCTTTGACGAGATACGGCGTCTGCGCAGCGGCCGGAAACGAGACGAGGATCAGAAGAAGGAGAGTGCTCCGCATAGGGAAGGGCCGTTGGGATCCGAATGGACGTTGGTGCAAGACGCACTCTACCATCGTAAGGAAGGGACAGCTTATTCTCACGCGGAGACGCGGAGGCGCCTCCGCATAAGATCTTCCGGCAAGGAGGTCGCATTGAAACGTACGATTGTCTCGACAATCGCCGCGGTACTCTGTGCCGCGTGCGCGATGACAGCGCCGCAACAGGCCGCCGCCACCGCCCCGGCCACGCTCAGCCTCCCGGTGGAGTACCACACGCTGGCGAACGGACTGCGGGTCGTCCTCTGCGCCGACCACGACTCACCGAGAGTCACGACCTCGCTCTATTACGGCATCGGCTATCGCGTCGAGCCTGAGAACCGGACGGGGTTCGCGCACCTCTTCGAGCACCTGATGTCCCAGGGATCGCGGAACCTCGGCAAGATGGAGCACATCAAGCTCGTACAGTCCAACGGCGGCTTCGTGAACATGTCGACGCAGTCTGATTTCACGACGTACGGCGATGTCGCTCCGTCGAACGTGCTCCGCACCATCCTCTGGGCCGAAGCCGACCGGATGAAGGGACTCGACGTCACCGAGGCCAATCTGACCATCCAGAAGGGAGTGGTCAGCAACGAAGTCCGGGTGAATGTCCTGAACCGCCCGTACGGCGGCTTCCCATGGCTGGACGTGCCGCAGGTGGCGAACGTCAACTGGCACAACGCCCACAACTTCTACGGCGACCTGGCCGACATCGATGCGGCGACGCTCGAGGACGCGCACAACTTCTTCAAGACCTACTACGCGCCGAACAACGCCTCGCTGGCCATCGTCGGAGATTTCGATCCGGCGCAGGCCATGGCGTGGGTGAACGAGTATTTCGGCGCCATCCCCTCACGGCCGCAACCGCCGAAGGCCGACATCTCCGAGCCGCGCCAGGAGCAGGAAAAGCGCGGATCGAAGACGGACGACAGGGTGACACGGCCGGCGATGGCGATCGCCTATCACGCGCCGCGGGCCGAAACGGATGCGTACTACGCGCTGGCGCTCATCAACCAGATCCTCGCGGCGGGAAAGGACAGTTGGCTCTACGAAGACATCGTCCGGAAACGCGGCCTGACCGGCGAGATCCAGGGGACGATGTACTTCTACGGCTCGATGTTCGACAACAACGGGCCGTCGCTCTACACAATCGACCTTTTCCACGATCCCGATCAATCGTCGGACCAGATCCTCAAAGCGATCGACGAGAACATCGACCGACTCCGGACGCAGACGGTCGACGCGGCGACGCTCGCCCGCGCCCGCGTGAAGATGCGGGCGGCGTTCTACGACGACCTCGAACGAAACTACGGTTTCGGACGCGCAAATCTGCTGGCAGGCTTCGCGCTGTTCTACGACGATCCGGCGCGCATCAACCGAATCGAGCCGCGCTTCGCGGCGGTCACACCGGAGCTGATCCGGGAAACCGCGGAGGAGTACCTGCGGCCGGCCAATCGCACGATCTTCACCGTCGTGCCCACGACCAGGGGGGTGAAGTAATGCGACGCATTGCGATGATCGTCTATCTCGCGGGAGCCGCCGCGGCGCTGGCACAGGCCCCCACGAAGGAAACGCCGCCGGCGCCCGGGACGCCGAAGAATTTCTCGCTGCCCGAGATCCGGCGCTTCGACCTCCCGAACGGAATGCGGGTTCGCCTGATGCAGTACGGCAACACCCCGAAGGCGACGATCCGGCTGGTCACGCAGACCGGCAACATCGACGAGGATGCGGATCATGTCTGGCTGGCCAACGTTACCGGGGAAATGATGCAGCAGGGCACTCCCACCCGTTCCGCCGAGGAGATCGCCAGGCAGGTGGCGCTGATGGGGGGATCGCTCAACGTCGACGTCGGCATGAACGAGACGGCGATCGAAACGGATGTCTTCACCGAGACCACCGCCGCAGCGGTCGGCCTCATCGCCGATGTCGCGCGCAATCCAGGCTTCCCCGAGCCGGCGCTGGCGCGGATCAGGAACGACTTTCTCCGGAAGCTTTCCATCGAGCGCGGCAGCCCGCAGTCGCTCACGGAAGAAACGATCATGCGGCTTTTCTATCCGAATCAGCCGTACGGGCGCTCCTTTCCGACGGCGGAGATGCTGCAGGGTTACACGCTGGACCAGGTTCGCGGGTTCTACGACCGCAACTTCGGCGCGGCACGCTCGCGGATGTACGTCGTCGGCCGCTTCGACGAGGCCGCAATCGAGCGCGCCATCCGCCGCGGCTTCGCCGGCTGGAAGGCGGGCTCGCCGCCGGCCGCGCCGGTTGTGAGACCCGTCAGCCGGCCCGGCGTCTATCTCATCGACCGCCCCGGCGCCGTGCAATCGACGCTCCTCATCGGCCTTCCGGTCGCCGGCATCGGTCCGAACAGTCCCGACTACCGCCCGCTCATGGTCGCCAACGCGGTCCTCGGCGGCACCTTCATGTCACGCATCACCTGGAACCTCCGCGAGAAGAACGGTTACGCCTATTCGCCTATCAGCTACGTCGCCGTGAGGCCCCGTGGTGCCTACTGGGTCGAGGATGCCGACGTCACCACGAACATGACCGGAGCATCGATCAAGGAGATCATCGGCGAGATCGATCGGCTGCGTGCCGAGGCGCCGTCCGAGGCGGAGCTGCGCGGGATACAACACTTTCTGGCGGGTCAATTCGTTCTGTTCAATTCCTCGCGAGGCGGCATCGCCGGGAAGCTCGCATCTCTCGACACCTACGGCGTCGGCGAGGACTACCTGCGCAACTACGTTCAGAGCATCTACGCCGTCACCCCGGCCGACGTGCTGCGCCTGATGCAGACGTACATCGATCCAGCGAAGCTGGCCATCGTCGTGGCGGGGGACAGGAAGGCGATTGAGGAACAGTTGAAACCCTTCGGAACCATCGCCGAGTGAGATTCGATGACCCGGAGCCGCCGCTGTTGCTTCACCCCCAGAAGATCGGGTTCGATCACGCGCCTGTGAATTATGTGGATCGGCTGAAGTAGCGCTGTGACGGCGCCTGCGGCCGTTCATCTCTCCACGCTGGCTCTTGGCTGTAACAGGCCAGGCTGTATGTGGAATTGCTTAAGCCATGACAGATCGACATACCATCGCTCTTCGAGATTGCGAAGGTGCCCCAGGGCAAACGTCAATTCCAGGTACCTCTCGGCTCGTTTCTTTGACCAGCGGTTGATCTTCCGAAGGTGTGCGGTGGTCCCGGCTCTCCGCCCCATGTCGATCGCGCGTCCGATGTGTTTCACATCATGACAGGCCGGACACAGCGCAATCAGTCCGATGAGGCATTGAGTGCAGCTCCATTCCTCAAACTCCCAACGCTCGTGGCATGCAACCGGCCACTTCGCGCCAACACCATCACATATCTCGCACCGACATCGAGCGGACTCATACGTGCTCTTTCGCAGACGGTTCCAGTCCCGCGATGAAAGGACGTTCCACAAGTTCCGGCCCTGTGTCTGCTTCGGTATCAGCTCTACACTCAACCGAGGCGATCCGAACTCCTCGGCGATTTCAGCGCGAACGACATCACGACTGTCACCGAAGAGCGATAGCGTGTTCATTCGCCACCTTTTGGTTGTCACAGCCAGAGCCTAAGCCAGTCACGGTGTCAGGTCCGTTTCATCGCTTACATTGTCTCAGACTCTAATCGTGGGAGGTGATCGGATCAGAGTCTGCAGACCGATTCTTGACTTCGCACAGATACCGTGGCCGTACGCTAACGCTCGCGCTATCGGCTATTAACAATCAGCCTCAGGCAGCTTGCGGGGGCGCCTGCGCGCGCCCCCCTTGGCGGCGTCTCGCTTACCGTGTCGATCCGCCCAAGCAGTACTGGCAGTTGTCGTAGCCGGCACCGTGGGCCGCAGCTAGGGTAGTGAATGGCCTGTCGTGACCTGCCTTGATGATCTCATCAATCTGACACTCATTGGCTCCGGTCTTTTCGTTGTCGAGGTCATGAACCTCCTTCTTCGACGTGTTTCCAAGGTACTGCTCCCCATTCATGTTGCCCTTGTACCGCCTTGCCATCGCTAATCTCCTTTCAAAAACTACGCAATCGGTCGAACACCGAGATCTTCTACTTCCCGTAGAACTGTTCTGATGTAAGACACGGCCGCCCCAAAAATGTGGCTCCTCATTCTTGCGCGAACGAGGAGAGAGGCGCCTTCGGAAGATCGTTCAATATCCTTGTCCTTGGGGGAGTGATGGGAGGCTGTTCCACGAGTATCTGGCTCTGGTCTGCATCTCACAGCTTGCTGATGTTGCTACATCGCCGTATCGTCAAATTATGCGTACGACTGTGACCATCGACGATGATGTCTACGAGGCGGCGTTGGCGGACGCCCGCGCCACGGGGAGGCCGCTCGGCCGCGTCCTTTCCGATATGGCGCGCACTGCCCTTCAGCCACAACCGGCACCTCCTTCCCACAGGAGGCGATCACGTTTTGCCACATTCGATGTCCCCGAAGGCAGCCGTGTGATTCCCGATTCGAGGATACAGAACGCGCTGGATGGAGATGGCATCGTCTAAGGATAGTTTCCTCATTTGACGCTGAAACGAACGGATTGAACTCACGCGGAGGCGCGGAGGAGATGACGAGTGACTTCTTTCTCCGCGTACTCCGCGCCTCCGCGTGAGACCTTCAGGCCCCCGCCCCGCAGTGCCAACCCGTGCCGTTCGCGTGGCGGAATGGAAACGGGCCTAACCACAGGACTGCGGACACGTAAGCCTCCATAGGAGGTAGTTATGCTGCACTCGAGACTTGTCCTCGCTCTTACACTCTTCACCTCGTTCATTGCAGTCACCTACGGCAGGTCCATCCTCGATCCGATCGGGGCGCCGCAGACCGCGTCGGCGGTCAGCGGCGATAAGGGGCTCGGCGTCGATCCGAACGGGTAGCTGGAAGAGGCAATGCGAATGGCGGCGGGCAACTCGCCGCCATTCGTTCGTTCACGGCGATTGTGAAGCGACGACGTGCGCCACCACCATCCGGATCGTGTCGTAGGGAAGGCGGCCTCCGAATTCGTCGTAGATCGGCTTGAGACGTTCTGTGCCGAGGCGGGCGGCGACCGGGGTGATGGCGTCGTAGTGCTCGCGGTCGACCCACCGTTCGATGGTGCGGGGACGCTCGGTGACGATGAAGTCTGCCAGGTAGCCGGTGATGGTGCTTCGGGCGCGGCCGGTGAGATTGACGACGTCGTCGATCAAGGCACCGCGGCGGAAGGCGGCGTATGCCTGGCTGCGGCTGGCGGTCACGATCTTCGGCTGTCTCGCCGGTAATGGTGGCGGTACCGGAGCGTCGAAGGTGACACCCGATTTCGTGCAGTAGTCGAGGATGATGGCAAGCAGCGCAGGGCCAAGCGAGGCCAGGCGGCTGTCGCCGATGCCGGAGATCAGGCGTATGCGATCCAGTGACGACGGCCGCACCGCCGCGAGATGCCGCAGAGTGGAATCGCCGAGGATGACGAACGGCGGCACACCGCGAGACTCCGCTTCTCGCCGCCGCCATTCGCGCAGCTCATCGAAGAGAGCGTGATCGACGCCGATCCATGCGCGATCGTCCCGCGAGTCTTCGTGAGCGGCGGAGCGCATGAGGCTCACCGTGCAGAGGCCGCGCAGCAACGAGCGCGAGGTGGGGGTCAGCCGGAGAACGGCATACGGACCGCTCGTCCGTTCGAGAAACCGCTGTGCAACAAGCTGGGAAATCCAGTCGCTCAGCTCCTCCTTCGAATAGCTGCCGAGAATTCCGAAGGTCGAGAGCTTGTCGTGCCGGCGCTCGAGGATCTTTCCGCTGCTGGCGCCGCGCAGGATCGAGACGATGTGCCCGATGCCGAACGACTCTCCGGCCCGCACCACGCAGGAGACGATCTTCTGCGCGATCACCAGCGAGTCCGGCATCAGCTCGTGATGTTCGAGACAGACGTCGCAGGCGCCGCAACTGCCGTTGTCGTACGTCTGCCCGAAGTATTCGACCAGCGCCTTGTGCCGGCAGACGAGTGCCTCGGCGTACTGCTGCATCCGCTCGACATTCTCCAGGGCCGCACGCAGATGTTCGGCGTCGGGATCCTCCGCGCCGCCGGAAAGAATGGCATTCCATGAGGAGGCGTCCGTCGGCGAGTACAACATCGTGCACTCGGCCTCGAGCCCGTCGCGCCCGGCGCGCCCACTCTCCTGCTGGTAGTGTTCGATCGACTTCGGCATCCCGGTGTGGAGGACGAAGCGGACGTTGGAACGGTCGATGCCCATCCCGAAGGCGACCGTGGCCACGATGATGTCGCACGCTTCCTTCGAGAATGCCTCCTGCGCGGCGCGCCGGAGCTCGGGAGCGAGGCCGGCATGGTACGGCGCCACGCGGTGGCCGCGCCCTCGGAGGATCGCCGCAAGCCCGTCGACGTCACGCCGCCGGATGCAGTAGATGATCCCAGCCTCTCCGCGATGACGCCGAATCACATCCTCGACCTGGGCGATTTCGTCACGCCTGGCAGCGATGCGGTAGGTGAGATTGGGGCGGTCGAAGTTCCCGACCAGCTCGACCGGATCGCGGAGGGCGAGTTGCTGGACGATGTCGCGGCGCACGCGCTCGGTGGCCGTGGCCGTGTAGGCGTGCAACGAGGCCTTCGGGAAGAGGTGACGCAGTTCGCGAAGCTGGCGGTATTCAGGACGAAAGTCATGTCCCCATTGGCTGATGCAATGAGCCTCATCGATGGCGAACGAGGTGACGCCGGCGCGCCCGATCAGTTGCCGGAAGCTCGAAAGCGCCAGTCGCTCCG
>DATLWH010000940.1:0-14846 GCA_035576505.1 Thermoanaerobaculia bacterium
CCCGATCCGCCCGTGCTCGCCGATTTCGTGAAGCAGCAGTTCGCCACCCGTGATCTGGAAGGGCGAACGATCCTCGTCACCGCCGGCCCCACGCGCGAGCCGATCGACCCTGTGCGCTACATCTCCAACCGCTCCTCGGGAAAGATGGGCTACGCCATCGCCGAGGCTGCCCGGAGAAGGGGAGCGAACGTAACGCTCGTCTCCGGACCGACGGCCATTGCCGCACCCGCCGGCGTCGCCGTCACCCACGTCACCACCGCGGCAGAGATGCACAAAGCGGTGATGGACGCGCTGCCGTCGCATCAGATCGTCATCAAGGCAGCGGCCGTGGCCGACTTCACGCCCGTGAGCGTCGCCGATCACAAGATCAAGAAACAGGCCGAGCGCGACGAGACGACGCTGACTCTCAAGAAAGCTCCCGACATCCTGGCGGACATCGGCGCATCCTCACCGCGCCCGTTCATCGTCGCCTTCGCCGCCGAGACGGACGATGTCGAATCGAACGCCCGCGAGAAGCTCGTCCGCAAGAACGCCGACATGATCGTCGCCAACGACGTCGCCGACGCCTCCATCGGCTTCGACTCCGATCAGAATGCTGCCACGGTCATCGCCCGGGACGGCTCGTCGACGAAGATCGACCGCGCACCGAAGATCGTGGTGGCGAACCGGATCCTCGATCTGATCGTCGAGCGGTTGTAATGCGGTAACGTGGTCTCGCAGTTGCGAGGTCTCGCGGTGGGCGGCGGGGCCCGCGAGACCCCGCGACCGGCCGATCGACAAACGAACGATAATTCCCAAACTCATGAACGACGACCTCCGCAACGAGCTGACCCTTCTCCGCGACCTCGGCTTTACCCATCTCGACGTCCGCAAGCCCGCGGCACCATCGCGCGCTGTTGAGGATTCAGAAGCGAAGACTCTTCTCGGCGAGCTCGAGGCCATCGCCGTCGTCTGCCAGAAGTGCGTTCTGGCCAGGACGCGCACGCAGGTGGTCTACGGCGTCGGCAACCCGAACGCCGATCTGATGTTCGTCGGCGAAGCGCCGGGCCGCGATGAAGACCTACAAGGCGAACCGTTTGTCGGCCGCGCGGGCCAGCTCCTCACCGACATCATCAAGGCCATGAAGCTCACGCGCGAGGACGTCTACATCGCCAATGTCATCAAATGCCGCCCGCCCGAGAACCGCAATCCCGAGCCGGACGAGCTGGAAGCCTGCCGCCCGTATATCCGCCGCCAGGTCGAGATCATCCAGCCCAAAGTCATCGTGGCCCTGGGCCGATTCGCCCTGCAGAGTCTCACCGAGAAGGCGTACGGGATCACCTCCGTGCGCGGAAAGTGGCTCGAATACAACGGCGTGAAGGTCATGCCCACGTACCACCCGGCCTATCTCCTCCGGAATCCGGCGGGGAAGAAAGACGTGTGGTCCGACATGAAACAGGTGATCGCGGAGCTGGGCATCGAGGGCTGAGCGTTCCCACGCATTTGACAGCAGCGAGAATCCGGTTATATTGACTTCGCGCCGGTGCTCGATTGGGGTCCAGCCCGGCCTAACCATTTCAATCAGTTCGCTTCGCGCCGCCCCTCACGCGGGCAGCGCTGAGCGTGTGGTTTGCTTCAGGAATGTATCGGAGACGAACCATCAACAGGAGAGAGTGAATGAAACATATGAAACGCAGTGTGCTTCCCGTGCTGGGTCTGTTTTTGCTGGCAAGTGCCTGCAACGTCAGCACCGCACACATCAGCAGCCTGAAAGTCGGCAAAGACAAGGACGTGACGCAGCCGTCGGCCACCTTCGCGCCGACGGACACGATCTATGGCGCCGCCGAAATCGGAAACGCAGGCAAGACCACGGATAAGGTCCGCTTGATCGTCGTCGACGTCGCCGGCCAGCAGCCGGGGCCGATTCCTGGTCTCGAGTCGTCCGTCGCTCTCGACAGCAGCGGTACCGCCAGTTTCAACTTCTCGCCTCCGACCGCCGGCTGGCCCGCTGGAAAGTACAAGTTTGAAGTCTCGATGTTGGATGAAAGCGGCGTGCAGAAAGATCAGAAAACCGCTGACATCACCGTTCAGTAGACCGCGAGACAGAGGCGCGGCGTGATCGCCGAGTCCACAGAATCGCGATCGCCAGCATCGCCGCCGTGGCGATGCTGACGATCGCACCCGTGGTAACCGCGCGCGGCCGGTAGAACACCTCGATGTCGTGCTCGCCGGCCGGAACGTACATGCCGAGGAACGCACGATCAGCGAAGTGGAGCTTGATCGGCTCGCGGCCCATCGCGGCGCGCCATCCCTTCCATGCCGTTTCCGAGACGACGATCCATCCCGCCGTGCGCATCGACGCGTGCAGGAGCAGCCGCAAACCATCGGCGCGTACGGTGACATTACCCCCTCCGTTGGCGACGTTCGCCGCGGGCCCGTCCGTCTCGATCCAGGCCTCGGCGCCGAAATCGCGGCAGCCGCGCATTCCGCGCATCACATCGCCCGTTCCGAAATGAACCAGGCCCGGCACGAAGGCCCGCGGAAGCACCCCTTCGTTCTCCAGCAATTGATAGCCGGGGTAACGGCCGATCAGCCGCCACGCCGGAGGCACAGCGGAGTCGGGGAGGGCCAGCGCGAAGCGTACGTTCAGCAGCGACAGCATCGGCGCGCTGAGGTCGTCGACGCGGTTTGACCAGACCGGCTGCGGAATCGACCACAACGGAAACGTCTCCGCCAGCCGTGCAAACGTCATGGCCTGGTAGCCGCGCACATCTTCCAGGCCGTAGAGAGCACCGATGTTCGGAGCGAACAGCGGACCCTGGGCGACGATGCGGTAGGGTGGCCCGTCGCGCGGAAGGTGCTCGAACCCCGCGATCGGCGGAAAGAAAGCGCGACGGTCGACGGCGGGGATGAACCAGCCGATCTCGCCCACGCGCTGGAACAGCAGAAGTCCGAGCAGGCCGGCCATCGCCACACGCTGCATGGGCAACGCGTGCAGCAAGGCGAAGGCGAGCAGCAGCGGCACGATTTCACGGATGGCGTTGGCGCGGACAAAGTCGGCCGTGAGCGTGCTCCCTGCCGTGATGACCGCGATGAGCACCGTCAACGCGGAGGCGACGCCGGCAAACGCCCACGACAGCCGCGCGCGATCGCTGATCGCGGTCTCCAACCCGATCGCCGCCAGCGCGCAGAGGCCGAATACGGCGAACGAGATCATCCGGGCGTTGATGGCCAGGCTGAAGATCGGAATCCGCGCCAGGACATCACTCACCACGGGCGCCTCCGCACCGGCCAGAAGTCCGAACACCACGGCGCCCGCGAAGAACCATTTCTGGCGCCTCCGCGCGCGTAGCATCGCCAGAAGCGCCGGTGCCAAGAGCATCGCCCCGGCGTACGCGGTTCCCATGGCCCGATGCTGCAGCTCGTCCTCATGCTGCGGCTCTTCCTCGCCCGGCGCCCCTTCCGCGAACGGCACGAAGTTGTTGCGGATCACATGCACCACGACGCTCCACGTCGCGCTGGTCTGGGACGCCGAGCGCCGGTGAAGGTATTCGCGGGTCTGCGGAATGGCGTCGATCATCGGCGCCAGGAAAAAGGCCGTGAGCAACAGCGCCAGCACGCCGGCCGCCAGGCCGCTGGCGACGACGCGGACGATCTTCTCGCGCGCGGTGACGATTACATAGACGGAGGCGAGGGCGACGATGTGCAGCGTCGTTTCCGGGTGTCCGCAGAGCGTGACCAGCACGAGGGCTGCGGCGAGGAGTGCAACCGCGCCCGAACCCGGCCGCAGCGCAACCCGTCGCGCGCCGAGCATCACCAGCGGAAGGAGTGCGATGGCATTGCCGTGTGCCGTGCCTGTGAATGCGACGACATAGGTCGAAAGAGCCCAGCCGGCCGCACCGAAGAGCGAGGGCAACGAATGGAGCTCCAGGTCCCGCAGGAAGAGGAACATCCCCAGAGCCGCCAGGAAGTACGTCATCGCGGCCATGAAGCCGGGCGCGTCCGGCGCCGGAAGGAGCAGGCCGAGGAGGGTGACTGGATGGAACGGCGCCGACTGCGCCGCCGCGGCCAGGACGTTGCCCGCGAGCTCGAAAGGATTCCAGAGCGGCCACTGCCGGTGCGCGACCGACCATCGCAACGCCGCGTTCCACGGCAGAAACTGCACGGCCACGTCGGACGGCAGCGGATTCGCGATCTGATGGATGCCGGCGCGGGTGGCCATCGACGCCAGCGGATCGAAGTGATAGGCAACATCGATCGGTGCGTAGACCTTGCCGGTCACGAGCGCTCGTCCCGTGAGACACAGCGGCAGCAGGATCAGCGCGGCCGATGCGGGGTGCGCGAGCGCCACGAATCGACGGACGAGGACCAGAGTGCCGGTAGCGGAAAGGAGATAGAGGAGTGCGCCCACGGGAGCCTGAGCGGGGACCGAGCCGCTCGATTGCCGATTGTACCCGCGCTCGCGGCATACTGCGCGCATGCGACGATTCGCACTCCCGCTTCTGCTCCTCGCGGCCGCGCAGCCGCTCCTGGCCGCGTATGCCGATCGCGATCTTGTCATCCCGGTGGTCGGCCGCGCCTCGGGTGGAACGGGCCGCCTCTTTCTCACCGCCCTCTGGATCACCAATACCAACGATCATCCCGCCGTGGTGACGCTCTCGTACCTCGAGAGTGGTCATGCCAACCCCGCGCCGCGCAAGACCAGCGTCACGCTGGCGCCTCGTGAAACGCACGTTTTCGATCCCCTCGGTCCGCCTGTCTTGTCGAGCACCAATGGCATCGGTGCGCTCCGGATCCAGTCGGACGCCGACCTGGTCGCCTCGGCGCGCATCTACGGCTATTCGCCGTCCGAGGGAGCGGCCTCGGCGCTGTCGATGGCGCTGACCGCTATCCCTACACGCCTAGGCATCGGCAACGGCCAGTCGGCCTTCCTGCACGGCGACGGCTCCGTCAGCGCGCAATACAAGCTCTACGTGGTGGAGACTGCAGGCGCCGCCCTCTCTGTCGCTATCTCGATCGAAGACCTCCACGGCGAGACATTCGGGGAAAAGCGGATCTTTCTCGACCGCTTCGAGCACGTCGCCACGGACGTGCGGCAGCTCTTTCCGGCCGTCAACCTCGACCATGCCATCGTCCGCATCCGCGGCGTCAACGGCAACGGCCGTGTCATCGCCGCGGGCACGCAGATCGCGTCCGGCTCGCAGGATGCCTGCACGTACGAGATGAGCTTCGCCCCCGAGCCGCGCACGCGCATTCGCGGTCCCGAGGCCGCGGTGTACATCGCCATCGCCACGGCCGTGGTGCTGGCCATCGTGTGGCGGAGGAAGTAAAGCGCGATGCCGTCCGGTCTCTCTGAATTCGCCGAGGTGGCCATCCCCGTGGCCGTCCACGGCACCTTCACCTACGCGATCCCGCGCGAATTGCGCGACGCGGTGCGCCTGGGGTCGCGCGTCGAAGTACCGTTCGGCGCCAAACGGAACACCGGCTTCGTCGTCGCGCTCACCGATCGCGCACCCGAGTCCGGCAGGATCAAGCCCATCCGCGCGGTGCTCGACGACGATGAGCCGGCGCTCTTGCCGGAGATCATCGACCTCTGCCGCTGGGCCGCCGAGTATTACATCGCCCCCCTCGGCGAAATGCTGCGCGTGGCGCTGCCGGCGAATATGTCGGCACGCGGGCGGCGCGAGCTGGCGCTGGCCGGCGATGAGTCGATGATCGCCGCCGCCATCGGCGCGGAGCAGGTCCTCGATGCCGATCTCCCACTCATCGAGGAGCTGCGCCGGCGGCCGCTCCCGTTCGCCGCGGCGCTCGAGGCGAGCTCCCGGTCGTCCATCCAACGGCTCCGTGATTCGGGGCTGATCACGATCGGCGATCGCGTGCAGGACGCGAAAGGCGTCCGCTACGACCGCTTCGTCGTGCTCGAAACGACGCCGGGAGGCTTGACGCCGAAGCAGCAGAGCGCGGTCGACCTTCTGGCCGCGCGCGGCGCGGAGATGTCGGTGCGGGCGATGGAGACCGCCGGCGTCAGCGCGGCCGTGCTGGCGGCGCTGGTGAAGAAGGGTGTGATCCGGATCGAGCGTCGGGCGCGGCGGCACACGCTCGATGCCTTCCTGGCCGGCCTCGATCCGGCCAGCGTCGGCGAGATCCGCCACTCCGGCGAACAGACGGCGGCCATCGAAGCGGTTCGCGCCACGATGGGAACCTTCGCGCCGTTTCTGCTGGAAGGGGTCACCGGAAGTGGCAAGACCGAGGTCTACATCGAATTGATGCGCGACGCCGTGCGGAGAGGGGAGCAGGCCATGCTCCTCGTGCCCGAGATCTCGCTCACGCCGGTCTTCGCTTCGCGGCTGAAAGAGCGTTTCGGCGAACGGATCGCCATCCTGCACAGCAGCCTTTCCGCGAGCGAGCGGTTCGATCAATGGTGGCGCGCCCGCCGCGGCGAGGTCGATGTGGCCATCGGTCCTCGCTCCGCTCTTTTCACGCCGTTCCAGCGCCTCGGCTTGCTCGTCGTCGACGAGGAAGGGGATGCCGCCTACAAGCAGGATGAGACGCCGCGCTACAACGCCCGCGACCTGGCTGTCGTCCGCGCGCAATTCCGCGGCATCCCGGTCGTCCTCGGGTCGGCCACGCCGTCACTGGAGTCGCGCGAGAACGCCGCGCGCGGCAAGTACACGTTGCTAAGAATGGCGTCCCGCGTCGAATCGAGGCCGCTGCCCGAAGCCGAGGTCATCGACCTGCGCAAGGAACGGGCGGAGAAAGAGGATAAAGGCTTCGTCATCTTCAGCCATCCCTTGAAAGAGAGGCTCAAGGAGACCTTTGCGGCAGGGGAGCAGGCCATCATCCTCATCAACCGCCGCGGCTATGCGCCCTACCTGCTGTGCCGCGAATGCGGCCACGAATTCCGCTGCCGCGATTGCAGCGTGACCATGACCGTCCACCGCCGCGCCGGCATGCTGATCTGCCACTACTGCGGACTGCGCAAACCGATCCCGGCGCGCTGCCCGCTCTGCAACGGCGAAGTCCTGCAGCCGATCGGCTTCGGGACAGAGAAGGTCGAGGAGCGATTCCGCCGCGATTTCCCGAACGTCGTCGTGGACGTCCTCGACCGCGATTCGACGCGCAAGAAAGGAGAGCTGGTGCGCATCCTCGACCGCTTCCGCACCCAACAGACGCAGGCGCTGATCGGAACGCAGATGCTGAGCAAAGGCCACCATTTCCCGAGCGTGACCCTGACCGCCGTCCTCAACGCCGACTCCATCCTCGGCTATCCCGACTTCCGCTCCGCGGAAAAGACCTTCTATCTATTGACCCAGGTCGCCGGACGCTCCGGCCGCGGCGAGTTGCGCGGCACCGTCCTGATCCAGAGCGCCTTCCCGACCCACTACGCCATCCAACACGCCCTCCGCCACGACTACGAGGCATTCTACAAATCGGAGATCGAGTTCCGGAAAACGTTCCACTACCCCCCCGTGACATCGATGATCGCCATCCTCTTCCGGGGCGAACAGCTAGCGGATGTCGACCGCGCCGCTCTCGATGCCGGCCGGCGGTTGGAGGAAGCACTCCGTTCGATCCCCGGCAGCCGCATCCAGGGCCCCGCCCCCGCGCCGATGTCACGCATCAAAGGCGTCTACCGGTACCAGATCCTCCTCCGCGCTGCTCACCGCAGTGCGCTACGCAAGGCGGTGGAGGGTGTGATGGTGGGGCGGAAGTGGAGGGGGGTGGACGTGGCGGTGGATGTGGATCCGATCAATATTTTGTAGGAGGGGCAGAGAGCCGAGGGAGTTTGCGTTGAAAGAGGACCATAGGCGCCTGTTGATACCAGCGCACACACAGAAGGTCAAACTCCCAGCGCCAGGCGATAGTCAATAGCGCGCCAGCGATATTCAGCATCTTCCGCTGCCCCATCAAATATGGCACATGCGCATCATCACGGAACTGAGGCAATCGCCGGTGTCAGCATCGTCGGTTCATTATCTCCGTGGCTTCGCTCAGCGTACAATTGAAGCCTGAAGCGCCACTAGAATGATCGGACGAGGAGCGGGCATGAACACCGCGGATTTAATCAAGCAAACACGAGATCTCCAGGAGAGAGTCAAGCGCTACGGCGGCGATTCCGACGATGGCAATCTCGCCGAAGCGGCAAGAGCGCAGACCTGCGAGTTTCTACGGATCTACAGCGGACCTAACAGTGCCTTCCTGAAGCAAGCCGAGGCGGCGCGCGGATATTCTGCGTATGTTGTCACCACGCTCGATGCGATCCTGCAGTCGTTCGTTGAATACCTTACCGCCGGGCTCGCGACTGGCACCTCACCTGAACGCAGGGCGCAGCTCGATGTTGTCTCCGACTACTTAGGCCAAGCTCATTCCTTGCTTGAGGACGACAGTCATCACCCGGCCGCTGCTGCTATGGTCATCGGCGCGTCGCTCGAAGAGTTTCTGCGAACCTGGGTGGAGGCAGAAAAGCTGTCGCTCAGTAGCGCGAAGCCAGGCATCGATGCGTATATGAAATGCCTGAGAAGCGCCGAACTGATCACGAAGCAAGACGTAAAGGACATTACGTCATGGGCGGGCATACGAAATCACGCCGCACACGGAGATTGGAATGAGGTGTCGGATCGAGGCCGAATTCGGCTCATGCTCGAAGGTGTGAACCTGTTTATGCGGCAAAAGCAGGAGCAACGGTGATGGCGTACGCGTCTTCGGTTCTGAGATGGATCCCGTTAAGCGACACGGAGTAGATGCGATGGAACGCAACACGCGCGGCAGAAAGGCAATGCCTCCGCGGCAAACGGACGACTTCAGCCAGACGATTCGCTCGATGATCGACAGCGAGAATGCCTTGGTCAACCACCGAGTCGGTTGGCTGACTACGCTACAGGGACTTCTGTTCGCAGCCCTAGGAGTCGCTTGGGACAAACCCACAGCAGCCTCGTTGGTTCCGATCTTCTGCGTTCTCGGAATTGGCACGGCCGTTATTGTCTCGCTTGCGCTCATCGGAGCGACCAGAGCGCAGGTGCAGTTGATCACTTGGTGGGACCAACATAAACCCACGCAATACGCTGGTCCCGATGAAGTCGGCCTCCGACCACATCCAAGTAGAGTGTCGCACTTTCGCACCATGGAGCTGGCTTGCTGCGCTATTCGTTGTCGCATGGTTTGTAGTAGCCGGCGTGAGGTTTTCGGTCTACGCTGCGTCCCCAAACAGTGCATCGACGGTGCCGACCCACTCGCAAACGCCAAGTCGGTGACGAATCGCCTAAGCGTTGGCATGGATGGCAGCGGTTGGGAAAGGGACAGTCATTCGTTCTTTCCTATCTGCGGTAGCGTCAGGACGATGGGTCAGCCCTTCGTTTTTCTCTTATTAGTAAACGATAGAAAAGATATGACTTGGGTGGACGTTAGTAGCCGGTTTTGCTGATGAGACACTTATTTTGCATTCATCTCACACATGGACAGAGAGAGTGCTGGAGAGCTATGCTACTGCTGTGAAGCCCAGCGTCTACGTCGAGACCACGATCGTCAGTTACCTCGTGGGTTGGCTCAATCGTCATGACCTGTATGTTGCGGCAAAACCAGGAGTTTACGCGCGATTGGTGGTCGAAGCGACGGCATGACTTTGAGCTATTTGCATCGGCAATCGTCGTCAAGGAAGCTCGCGATGGTGAGCCGGAGCTTGCGTCGGCCCGGTTAGCCTTTCTGGAGGAGGTGAGTCTCCTCGAAGTCACGGAGGAAGCCGACGAGCTCAAAGCCGAACTTCTCCGAGGTGCGGCTCTTCCGCCGAACGCGGAGCTCGACGCGCTTCACATCGCCGTGGCAACGGTGCACGGGTTGGACTACCTGTTGAGCTGGAACTGTCGGCACATCGCGAATGCGTTCACGCTGCCGAGGGTTTACGATATCTGTTGGCGAGCTGGTTATGAGCCACCATTCGTGTGTACGCCGTTCGAGTTGATGGAAGGGAAACAATGATCGAAGATCCCATCGTAGAGGAGGTACACAAAACCCGCGAGCGTCTTCTCGCGGAGTACGGTGGCATGGACGGGCTGCTCCGGGAGTTCCGCGCGATCGAGGACGAGATGAGGGACAAAGTCGTTCGTCTCGAACCACGCCCACCTAGCCGGACTACGCGTAGGAGACGGTGAGAAGCCGTTCCGTTCAGTGAGTTGAAGGGTCACCTCTCGGCTAGGCCGCAGGTTCGGTCTTCGTAGTCGCTGGCGAGGGCTGATTCGTGTTTCGCCACGCCGATCGGCGATTGCCGGTTGATCGCCGTTCAGAATCGGGAAATCTGAAGGCGCGTCACGGAACGGTCGTTGCGATTCGTCCGGGAGCAGTCACGTACTATCCTCACCCACGACGGGCGTAGGGAGATCTCATGGACGTTCCAGCAACCTTGACTTCCAAAGGGCGGATCACGCTTCCGAAGTCCGTGCGCGACGCGCTCGGGCTCAAGGAGGGGGATCGAGTGCTGTTCCGCGTTCTCGAAGGGCGCGCTGTGCTGGCGAAAGTCGCGGACTTCCTCGATCTCGCGCGTAGAGTGAGTGTAGCGCCGGGAAAGCGAGGCGCATCCTGGCAGGAGATCAAGACTACTACCTGGCGTCGCCGCGCGGTGGCTCGCAAGTGAGAGTGCTTCTCAATACGACATCCTTATCGTCACCTGACAGGCGATCCCGTCTCCCAGACGACATTCTCGGACATGCCGATGAGGAGTTGCCGGTATCCCGAACACGAATTCGGCCATCCCCGAGGTTGTGACGAAAACGCTGGAGAGGGCCTCGTACTACGGCGAGGATAGCGTCCACCTATCCCGAGGATAGGTTCGCAGTACCCCGAGCGTCGTTGCCGGATACCCCGAGGATAGGTTGACGGTATCCCTCGGCGGGGTTCCGGGTATCCCTGAGCGGATTGCGGGGTATCCCCGAGGCACAATGAGTTATATCCCGAGGATACGCTCCGGGTATCCCGAAGAAGTGATGAGGACATCTTCGGGATACGCCGCTACGCGCCTCGGGATACCAGGCAGGGAGCCGCGCGGTACTCCGCGAGTATCCCTGGGATACCTTGCTGACCGATCGAGGGTACCCGTCACTCCGATTGATGGTACCCGTCGCTGCGGTCGAGGGTGGGCGGACCCTACCGCGATCGTGGTGTCAAGCTCGCCGAGGAGTCGTTCGCGGCTTCCCGAGGAACGCTGTCAGCGCCGCGCGGAGACGTCCTGGTATTCATGAAGAATAACCGCATCCCGCCGGAACGGCTCGTGCCGATCACCGTGGCGGGCCTGTTACCTTTTCCGGGCTGAAACGTATAGTAGATGTGCAGGGCAATTCCGATCTCCGCGGCACGTGCGCATGCTGCCGCTTCGCACACGACGGTTGGCGACGAACCTTCGTGTGTAACCCGATTTCCACGCCGGTCCCGTTCGCAGCGGGCGGCGTGAGGTCTTTTGACCACGGAGAGGGGAGGTGCTCGTCGGAGTTGTGAGCTCCGCGTTGTCGATCCGTCTCACGCGGTATGTCGACCGAATCCCTGTTTTGCGGCACGTACGCACCGTGCCGCTCCGCACGCAAGGCAGCGGCCAGCCTTGACGCGTAACCCGCTCTCATGCCGGTGCCGCTCGTAGCGGCTGCATGAGGTTTCTCGATGAGGTGCATCATGACTGACACTCCAGTTCCTGATCTGCCCGCGGCACCGGTGGCCATCGAGCCGCTGGATGCGCTTACCCCCTATGACGAAGTGGCGGCCCAGTTCGTGGCGGCGCTCAAGGCTGCCATCGCGCTGATCCCCCGCTTCGTACCGAGGCATCCCGAAACCGAGAAGTTCGTGCAGAGATACCTGTCGTTCTCGGATGATCTCATCCCCACCACCATCTCCTCGGTAGAGCAGTGTCCGGAGCTTGCGGCAACGGGGAAGTTCGATGTCCCGAAGGCACGCGCCGGCTATCAGTTCAACACCGCCTTCCGGCCCGTGATCGACATGGTCGAGCAGCTCGGCACCGATCTCCAGTTCACATGCCGGTACCGAAAAGCGGAGGGGGTTGCCAGCGCTCTGCAGACCTATGCGATCGGCAAGGGAATCGGGCGTGATCCTTCGAGCGCGAGCGTGGCCGCGCACGTCGCGATCATGAAGCGCGATCTCAAACGGCCGCCGCGGAACAAGACGACGAAGGCGAACAGGACGCCGGCAAGCGATCCAAAGAAACCCACTCCGTAGAACGCTGCTGTTTGTACGGCACGGCCGCGCCTGGAGAGCGCGGCCGTGCCCAAACACGGACCCCTGATCGGCCTTGAGGAAGCGTAGGGTCCGATCGGCGATGAGGAAAGCGTAGGGTCAGGCCTTCGTTCTTTTCCTCTTCCCAACTGATTGAAAAGAAGCAACTTCTGACGGTGCAACTTGGCCGTGGTTGCGATCCGACAGTTATTCGCCTGTAAGGAGACGGGGCTTCCCCCGTTTTCGCGGACTGCGTTCTCTCCACCCGTAGCATTACGGAGCGTTTATCATGCCTTCCTCACACGTCAGTCGGAGGACCCCATGGCGGCATGCAGTGCGTGCGGTAGCTCGATCCTGTTCGGCGGCAAGACGAGCGGCGATTTGCGGTTTTGTAATGCGAGGTGTCAAAGCAAGGGATCGCTGATCATTCTGGCGCGGCAGCTTCCTCAGGATGTGGTAAAGCAGCGGGTGTGGTCTGTTTACCAGGGCGCCTGCCCGAAGTGTCACGGTGCGGGTCCCGTGGATGTCCACGTCTCGTACCAGATCTGGTCCGCGCTGTTCCTGACGTCGTGGAAGAACACACCGCAGGTGTCCTGCCGGCCATGCGGCTTTCGGAGCCAATTGGGCAACGCGGCCTTCTCTCTCTTCCTCGGATGGTGGGGTATTCCATGGGGACTGATCATGACGCCGGTGCAGATCGTTCGGAACATCGTGGCCATGGCCAAGGGAGCATCCGCTGATGGTCCATCAACGAATCTGCAGCGGATGATCGGACTGGCGCTGGCCTCCGAAATGTCTCAGAGAAGTCAGGCTGCCTCCAAGATCGCGGGGTGACTTTGCATCGTCGCCGTTATCGAGGAGATCAGGCGTGCTTTTGATCGCGGCATTTGCCGTCTATGTCATCATCACAAAGCGTTTGCGCATCACCCGCTCAACGACGGTCACGGGCGACAAAGCGCGAACGTTTGGCGTGGCACTCCTGGTATTGACCATTCCTTTTTCGCTGCTCATCAGTGCTTTACTTCGCGTAGTGCTGCCCTCGGAGGCACGTGCCTGGCCGGTTCCGCAGGTGCTTTACGGCGTCCTGTTCAGCGGGGCTGCGCTATGGATGGCCTACTACTTTCGTGATTGTTCGTCGGCTTCTCCGGCTCTCTCGGTGCGTGCTGATATCGCCTCCAGCGGCGACCAGCCGCTCGACAGCAATCTCCTCGGCGAATGGCACCAGATTGCCCCGGGAACCGGAGTCGAGGGCATCTTCCTCCGGTTCGAACAGGGCGGGCGTCTTATCTACACGATCGAAGGCGACACCACGCAACACATCCTTCTGACATCGGAGGTCGTCGGCGACACAATCGTGTCCGATCAGCCGAGCAAACCTCGACTGGAAAGCACGAAGTTTCACTTCGAGTCTCCCTCGCGCCTGGTATTGGAACGACCAGACGGGCAGTACACGTACGAGCGTCTTGCCTGAACGTTGGTTATGCGTGGTCTCTCTCACAGCGGCGCCCGGCAGCATGGGTGTATACGTTTGGACGGAGATCCACCCGATGAGAAGAACCGTGGCCGTTTTGATGCTGTTGGCGTCGTCATCCGTCGCGGTGGCCGGCGAGCGGTACATTGTGCCGGTGTTCGGCGTCCAGGCCAGGGGATCGGACGGCGTCTATTCGTCGATCCTTTCGCTGAACAATCCTTCCAATGAGCCGATCAACGCGCACATCGTTGCCGTGCTGCCGCTCTCTACATCCTCCTGTGAGCAATGCCAGGATCTATCACCTGACCTGACGGTTAACCCGCGGCGTTCGTTGGTGATCAGCGATCAGGGTGCGCCGAGGATTGCCGTCGGAGACTCCTCTCTGTCCCTGGGAGCTCTCGTCCTCGAAGCGGACCGGCCGCTTCTGGTCGAAAGTGAAGTCTTCCGCGCGCCCGTGGCACACTGGACTGTCGATCAGTGGCAAGTCGTGGAAATCGCGCGCGACTGGATCGCGGGTGGTCAGGTATCCATTCTGCCGCGCGTCATTCCGCCGCAAGCTGATGTCTCGTTCAACCTCTTTCTGCTCAACCCGAATGCATTTCCCGCGCGATTCGAGTATTGGACTGACTGCGGCGGAAGAGGTGAGACGGTCGTGGCAGGAAAGAGTACGGCACTCGTATCGTTGACCGGCGCCTTTCTCGGGCAGATCTGCGGAACACCGCCGACAAATGTGCCCAAAGGTTTCGCGCTCCCTGTTTACGTGCGCTCGGAGTCTCCATACCTGGCGGCGGTCTCTACCCGCTCGCAGGTTCTGCCTCCCGTGGTACACGTCGCGCGGCCGGTTGAATGAGCTCGCCCCGACGCTGGACTCTTCGCGTCCTTCGCGCCTTCGCGTGAGCAGATTGTCCGTGGAGCGATAGACTCACCCGATGAAGACGATCGGATTTCTCGGCGCGGGGAACATGGCGGAGGCCCTCATCCGCGGCCTCCTGCGAGGACACTTCGAGGCGGGTCAGATCACCGCCTCAGGACCTCGTCAGGAACGGATGGACGAGCTGCACGAGCGCTTCGGCATCCACGCGACGACCGACAATCGCCAGCCGGCGGCGGCCGACATCGTCATCCTCTCGGTCAAGCCACAGATGTTGAACCGCCTGCTCCTGGAAGTGGGAGACCTCATCCGCCCCGA
>DATLWH010000941.1:0-5642 GCA_035576505.1 Thermoanaerobaculia bacterium
CAATCCGAGGACGACGAAGCCGGCGTTCGAGTAGCGCTGCGACGTACCGGGCTCGAACTCGAGTGGTTTGTCGACGAACAGCGGCACGTAGTCGGACAGAGTTCGCAACGACGCGCGCGTGGTCATGAACTTCTGACCGAAGAAGTCGCCAAGTCCTGACCGATGTTCGAGGAGCTGTTGGATCGTGATCTTGTCGGCAACCGGCGATGGATAGTCGGGCAGATGCTTGCGGATCGTGTCGTTCAGCGAGAGCTTGCCGGCCGCGGCGAGCTGCCCGATGGCGACGTGCGTAAAGAATTTGTTGATCGAGCCGAGGTTGAATTTCGTATCCGGGCGGTTGGCGATCCCCTTCGCGGGATCGGCCATGCCCCACGCCCGCGCGAGGAGCGGCGTCCCGTCTTTCGCCAGCAGCACAACGCCCGAAAAGCGATCCTCGGCGACCGCTTTGTCGACCGCGGCAGTGATCTGAGCGACCGTCTGAGCAACCGTCTGATCAGGCGTCGTAGTACGCGGCTCCGCCGCGATGAGCGCCGATGCCATCAGCAGTGCCAGTGTGGGAATGAGTATCTTCATGAGGGCCTCCATGTCGTCAAACTACGCGGCAGTTGTGAAGCGATGATGAAGATGGAGTTCCTCAGCTTGATAGCGGCAACGTGAACGAAAACACCGACCCCGTTCCGACCTCGCTCTCCGCCCACACCCGCCCGCAGTGCGCGGCCACGAGTTGGCGGACGATGGGAAGGCCGAGGCCGGCGCCGCCGGTGGCGCGGGAGCGGGAGACGTCGACGCGGTAGAAGCGCTCGAAGATGCGTGGGAGCTCGTCGGACGGAATGCCGACGCCGCTGTCGATGACGCGAACGGTGGCTTCGCCGCCGCTTCGTTCCCAAGCGATGCGTACCTCGCCCGGCCTTTCCATATGCGCCACGGCATTGGCCAGGAGGTTCGTCAGGATCTGCACGCCCCGGCGGGCGTCGGCGAGGACGACGACATCGTCGCTGCCAACGCAGTCGATGATGACGCCCCGGTCGCGCGCCCGAGTCTCCATGCCGGCGGCGGCGCGCCGCGCCAGCGCGGCCACGGCCACCGGCCGCGCGTCGATCTCCAGTTGGCCGGCTTCTGCCAACGCGAGGTCCTGCAGATCGTCGACGAGATCAGCCAGGTGCATCGTCTCATCGTGCAGCGACGCGATCCGATCCGGTGTCGGCGCCGTCAGCCCGTCCTGCATCGACTCCAGCTCGCAGCGGATATTCGTCAGCGGTGCGCGCAACTCGTGAGCGACGTCGCTGACCATCCGCCGGCGTTGTTCTTCATTGCGGTCGAGCGCGGCGGCCATGGCGTTGAAGCGGCGGCCAAGCTCGGCCAGCTCCTCGCCGCCGGCCGGTTCCACGCGTACGGCCAGATCGCCGGACTCCATGCGCTGCGCCGCGGCCGTCAGCCGCTCGACCGGCACGCTGATCCAGCGGGCGATGGCGATGGCCATCAGGATGCCGAAGAGAGTGGCGCCGAGGAACGTCCAGGAGAACGAACGGTCGAGCGAGCGCGTCGGCGGCAGCTCGGGCTCTTTGCTTTGCAGCGGCAGGATGAAGATCGAGCCGGCGGCGGCACCTCCGCCGTCGCGCACGATCATCTGCGGACCGCGGATCATCTGGTGGGCGCTGCCCGCGGCGGTGAGACGTTCAATCGTCAGTGTCCCGTCAGACGCGAGATCGAGGTGTGCGTCGCGCATCACGGCGCTCGACGTTGCCACCAGGCGCCGCTGCGCGTCGAAGAGGAGGATGTCCAATCCGGCGGCGTGCGCTGCCTGATCAACGGCCGGACCTACGCCGGCCCATGAGCCGTGTGCGCGGTAGTAATCGCCGATCGCAACCGGAGCGCGTGGACGTCCCGCGCGGACTTCGACCTCGAACTTCTTGATCTCGTAGTGTGCCACGCGGGTGGAGATGACAGCCACGCTGCCGATCGTCACGGCGAGCAGCGCAGCGACCATGGCGATGAGGCGGCCGCGCAGTGTGGTGAACATGCGCATCAGGCGTCCAGTTTGTAGCCGATGCCGAAGACGGTGGCGATGATTTCCGCCCCCACCTTGCGCCGGAGATTCTTGATGTGGGCGTCGATCGTCCGTTCCTGACCTTCGAACTCATCGCCGAGGGCGAGGCGTGCCAGCTCGTCGCGGCGGAAGACGCGTCCGGGTGAGCGAGCCATCGACAGCAGCAGACGGAGTTCCGTGGCCGTGAGCGCGACCGGATGGCCGTCCACCGTGACCTCACAGCGCTCCGGATCGATCATCAACCCGCCGGCGATGACGCGCGGAGTCTTCCCCGTCGTCCCGGCGCGCCGCAGCACAGCCTCCACCCGCGCCACCAGCTCCCGCGGGCTGAACGGTTTCGTCAGGTAGTCGTCCGCGCCCAGGGCCAGGCCGGTCAACTTGTCGTGCTCCGTCGTCCGGGCCGTCAGCATGATGATCGGGATGGCCGATTTCTCGCGCAGCATGCGGCAGATCTCCAGTCCGCCGACGCGCGGCAGCATCAAGTCGAGAACCACCAGGTCGGGGGCGAACGTCTGCACCATCTCCAACGCCTTCGCGCCGTCCAGTGCGGAGGCTGTGGCGTAGCCGGCATGCGAGAGATAGCGATCGAGTGTGTCGCAGACTTTGGCGTCGTCATCGACGATGAGCACGCGGCGCATGGCTCCATCGTAGGGGGAGTTGTGAATTTGGGGTGAAGGACTTAGGACGTGGAAGTTCCATCCTGCGACGCGCGGAGGAAAGCCGGTGCCCGTGGTAACGACGATTGTCGTGCCGTTCAGGCAGTGAGGGATCAGGCGTATCCTTTGGTCGGGAATTGGGTGAACTCAAGTGTGGGATCAGCTAGAGTCTGATGGTTGGTTTACTGGCAGAAATTCAGTGCGGATGAGTTCGAGTACGAGTTCGATGAAGAGGAGTTGGCCGGACACGGTGTTACCGTCGGCGAGGTCATCGAGCTGATCTGGAACGGCTTCGACGTAAGTCGAAACAACCGGAATCGCGGTGGATATCAACTCGTTGGTCGAACGGACGGCGGACGAAGGTTAAAAGTGATTGTTTACGAGAAACGCCCGGGCCTCATTCGTGTCATCACGGGATGGGATCTATGAAAGCTCAAAGGAAACTGTCTGCGGAGGAAATCGAACGCCAGCTGATCGACGACGCGCGGAGTCCCGATGCGTGGGGGCCGGCGATCAGGGTTGGCCCCAGCCGCACTCCACGTCCTTCCCGGTATCGCCAAACCATCGAGGCGGACCGACGTGAGAAGGTGCGACAGCATCACGCCCGTGTTCCCATGTCTGACCGAGATCGAGGATTGCAGGCGTTCCTTAGGAAACGGCTTCATGACGCGATCGCAGAATTGCCCGAAAGTCAGCGTCAGAGCGTTCAACTTTGGCTTGATGGCTTCAAATACAGAGAGATTTCAAATGTGCTCGGCATCAGCCCCGAAGCGGTGAAGTCCCGGCTGCGCGATGCCAAGAATCACTTGCGATCGCGACTCGACGATAGTGAGTTCGGAACTCGCGGGGCAGGAGCAAAACACTAGGTTGCCCACCGAGCCAACCGGCCAGCTGGGTTCGGCCCAGCGCAACTGAGCCCTACAATATTGCGATGCGCCTTCGCGTGCTCGTTTGCATCCTCGCGCTCGTCGCCATTGCCTCCTGCTCCGATCGCCAGGAGGCCGATCAGCTCGGCGCCGCGCGGCGGCGGACTCATCCCGCGCCGTGCGGGCCAGGGCCGGCGGTAGCGGGCGCTGCAGGGGTCAACGCCGATCCGCGGCAGGTGTACCTCGGCGATTGGGTCGTCATATCGGTTTGCCATCTCGATGCCCTCCTGCACGAGGCCGAGGCACAGCAGCAGCCGATCACGCTCTTCGTCGACGGTCTCGACAGCGGCAACGAGCCCTCGGGGGTTGATCTCGAGAGCGGCACGCTGACCTTCGTGCTCGATCGGAACGAGAAGAACAAGGGGATCTGGAACCAGTTTCTATACAACCCGCTCTTCGAGCCGTACAGCACGATCCGCGTCAGCGTCGGCGTCCGGGGAGGACCGCCGTTGCTTCGGGCCGACGGTGCGAACACGGCGCTGCTGCTGAAGAAGCTCTACGTCGACGCATTGGTTCCTCTGTGGCTGGCACTCCTTCTCGCCGTCGCCATCGCTCTGGTCGTGTATGCCCGGCGCAGCGACATGTTGCGTGACGGTCCTGCCATCGAGGGTAAGCGCCAGCCCTACAGCCTGGCGCGCGCGCAGATGGCGTGGTGGTTCTTCCTGCTCGTCGTCGGCTACGTCTTCATCTGGCTGGTCACGGGTGAGCGCGACTCGATCGCTCCATCACTGCTCGGCCTCGTCGGCATCAGCGCCGCGACGGCGTTGGCGGCTGTTGCCGTCACGCCGAACCGCACGCCGGTCGCCAGCGCCGGCTGGTGGCGCGATCTGGTTACCGATGATCACGGCATCGTCGCTCTCGACCGCTTTCAGGTCGTCGTCTGGACGCTCGTGCTCGGCGGGATCTTCATGTACTCCGTCCTGTGGGAACTGACCATGCCGGAGTTCAGCGTCACGATGCTGGCGCTGATGGGAATTAGCTCAGGGACGTACATCGGGTTCAAGCTGCCGATGCGTGAGTCAGGGGAAGGGAGCCGGGGGCCGGAGTAATGGTTTCTGGGTTGCTTGGTTGCTGAGTTGCTTGGTGAGGTCTCGCGGTTATGCGGTCTCGCGGGGTCTCGCGGTCGCGAGGTCTCGCGGTCCTTTGACCAAATCTCACAACCCGGCAGCCCAACCCAGTAACTCAGCAACCCAGTAACCCAGTAACCCAGCAACTCGATAACCGCGCAACCGCGAGACCTCGATACCCCCCAACCGCGAGACCTCGATACCGCCTACCGCCCTCATCCATGGTCTGAAACCTGCAATTCCCTCGCAGGCCACTGCGCGGCACCTGATCCGGCGCGTGGCAATCCAGGCCTGCTTGCGGAGGACCAGCGCGTCATGACCACGGGAATCGGTATCGAAAAAGCGACGGAGATCTCGCCGAAAGATTTCGAGCGGATGTTGTTGCGGACGCTCGCGGCCATGAAGAAGGGCGATTTCAAGGTGCGTATGCCGGTGGAGTTCACCGGCAGCGCGGGGAAGATCGCCGACACGCTGAACGACATCCTGGAACTGAGCGAGCGCTCGGCCAGCGAAGTGGAGCGGATCGCCGACGTCGTCGGCAAGGAAGGAAAGCTCAATCAGCGCGCGCAGATCCCGGCTGGAGGCGGACAGTGGGCCGTGATCGCCGACTCGGTGAACTCGCTGGTCAGCGATCTCGTGCAACCGACAAACGAAATCTCCCGCGTCATCGGAGCCGTGGCGCGCGGCGATCTGTCGCGGACGATGGCCATCGAATTCGACGGCCGTCCGCTCAAGGGTGAGTTCCTGCGCACAGCGAAGACGGTCAACACGATGGTCGCGCAGCTCGCCTCCTTCGCTTCGGAGGTCACACGCGTGGCTCGCGAGGTCGGTACGGAAGGCAAGCTCGGCGGCCAGGCCGACGTCAAAGGCGTGGCCGGGACGTGGAAGGACCTCACCGAGTCGGTCAACTCGATGGCCTCGAACCTCACCGGCCAGGTCCGCAACA
>DATLWH010000942.1:0-4693 GCA_035576505.1 Thermoanaerobaculia bacterium
TGCGCAGGCATCGGCGATCGCCGATGCCTACTGCCGCGCCCAGATCCGGGATGGCACGACCGGGCATTTCACGACCGATGGAGAGGCGCCGTACATGCGCTACTCCTTCGCAGGCGGCAACGACGGCGTCAGCGAGAACGCGGCGGCGTGGTCGGCCAACTACGGATTCAGCGACCGAGCCCTGTACGACATGTTGCGGCGCTCCGAGGCTGCCATGATGGCCGAAACCGCACCGCATGACGGCCACCGGCGCACCATCCTCGACCCGGCCGCCACGCACATCGGGATCGGCATGGCCTGGGAAAAGGGAGAGTTCCGGCTCACCCAGGAGTTCATCCGCCGCTACGTCAACTGGATACGTCCCCTGCCGCGGAAAGCCACGGCATCGGAGCCGATCCTCTGCAGCGGCCGCGCCGTCAACGGTTACGACGTCGAGGCCATCACCGTTCATCACGAGCCGTTTCCCCAGCCGATAGCGGCCGTCACGGCGAATGCCATCGCAACCTACAGGCTGCCCGAGTCGCGCCGCGAATACCTTCCCCGGCTCAAAGCGCGCTTCACGCGCCGCGTGGCCGGCGGCATCGAAGAGGTGAGCGAACAGTACAGCGACGGCGGCCACGGCGATTTTCAGGTCGCCCCCGACGGCAAGTTCTCCTTCGCCATTCCCCTGCCGGACGGCCCCGGCATCTACACCGTCGTCGTCTGGGTCCGCCGCCACGGCACCTCCGGCGACGCCATCCCCGCCAGCAACGTCTCCGTCCGCGCCGGCGCTGCCCCCTGGCCGAGGATCAGCGGGACGCGCTGAATCGGTGGGTTACTCGGTTGCTGAGTTGCTGAGTCGCCGGGTTCGTTGAGCGGTTGCCATGAAGCGCGAAAGACGACAGCTCCCAGGAAGTTGGTGTCCAGCTCTGGGATGGATTCCTGTTCACGACGAGATCAACTTGGACCGGGCTCCGAAAGCCGCGGAGCGGCGGAATCTACGTAGCCCACAGCGTGAGCTGTGGGAAAGAGGCAGCCCGTAGAACAGCCGCGGAGCGGCGGAATCTACGTAGCCCACAGCGTGAGCTGTGGGAAGAGGGCAGCCCAGAGAACAGCCGCGGAGCGGCGGCATCTCGAATCCTGCCACCGTCATTCGCCGTCGTATGCACGAATGCGGCGATCGAATCGAGATGCCGCCGCTCCGCGGCTCGATATCCATTCCAATCAAATTCCACGGCTCACGCCGTGGGCTATATAGATATCGCCGCTCCGCGGCTTGATGTTGTTCGCCAATCCGCGAACGATGGCGTGGTCAGTTCCCCTGCAACCGAAAACCGACAACGCGCGGCGAAGCACGAGCGGCGGTGCATCCGTATACTCGCGCGCATGTGCGGCATCAACGCGATCTTCGCCTATGGCGACGCGGCGCCTGCGGTGGATCGCGAAGAGGTGATCGCGACGCGGGAGTGCATGTTCGGCCGCGGTCCGGACGCCGGCGAGGCATGGTTCTCCGATGACGGGCGCGTCGGGCTCGGGCACAGGCGGCTGGCCATCATCGATCTCTCGCCCGGCGGCGCGCAGCCGAAGCACTTCGGAGAGCTGACCATCGTCTTCAACGGCGAGATCTACAACTACCGCGAGCTGCGCGCGCAGCTCGAAGCGCGCGGCCGGCGCTTCACATCGCAATCGGATACGGAAGTGCTCCTGCAGCTCTACGACGAAAAGCAGGAGCGGATGCTCGGCGAGCTGCGCGGCATGTTCGCCTTCGCGCTCTGGGACGGCGCGCGGAGGCGGATGCTGCTGGCGCGCGATCCGTACGGCATCAAGCCGCTCTACTACGCCGGCGACGGCGCGACCGTTCGCGTGGCCTCGCAGGTGCGCGCGCTGGCCGCGAGCGGGAAGGTCTCGAGACAATTCGACCCCGCCGGCGCTGCCGGCTTCTTCCTGCGCGGCACCGTGCCCGAGCCCTTCACGATGTACCGCGCCATCCGCGCGTTGCCGGCGGGCGCGTACGCCTACGTCGATGCCAACGGCGTCGCTGACCCGGTGCCCTACTTCTCGATCGCCGCCACACTGCGCGACGCCGTCGAGAGCGGCGGTCACTTCACCGACGCGCAGCGGCAAGACATCGTCCACGACGCCGTGCTCGAGTCGGTGCGCTATCACATGGTGGCCGACGTTCCGGTCGGCGCCTTTCTCTCCGCCGGCATCGACTCGACCGCCATCGTGGCCCTGGCGCGCGAGAGCGGCGCCTGCGACCTGCAGACGATGACGCTCCGCTTCGAGGAGTACCGCGGACGCGTCAACGACGAAGCGCCGCTGGCGGCGCTCGTGGCGCGCCAATACGGCGTCCGCCACTCCATCCAGGAGCTGACGCTGAACGGCTTCCGCGCCGAGCTGCCGCGCATTTTCGCGGCCATGGATCAGCCGAGCGTCGACGGTCTGAACAGCTATTTCATCAGCAAAGCCGCGCACGACCTCGGGTTGAAGGTAGCCATGTCCGGCACCGGCGGCGACGAGCTGTTCGGCGGCTATACGTCGTTCCGCGACATCCCGCGCTGGATGCCGGTGACCTCGGTGCTGGCGCGCGTTCCCAGGCTCGGCGACGCCGTGCACCGCATCAACGCCGCCCTGGCCAAACGCAGCCGTCACGTCAGCCCGAAGATGGGCGAGATCGTCCGCTACGGCGCCAGCTACGCCGGCGCTTACCTGGTCAAACGAGGCCGCTTTCTCTCTTCGGAACTCCCCCCGCTCCTCGGCGACGAGATCGCCGCCGAGGGGCTGGCCCGTCTCGATCTGCTTCACCTCATCGAGCACACCGTGACTCCCGACCCCGGCAATCCCTTCGCCCGCGTGGCCGCGCTCGAGTCGTCGCTCTACCTGCGCAACCAATTGCTTCGCGACATGGACTGGGCCTCGATGGCCCATTCGCTCGAAGTACGCGTGCCGCTCGTCGACGCCCACCTCCTCCGCAAAGTCGCCCCCGCCCTCGTCACCCGCCGCCAGCGCGGCAAGCAACTCCTCGCCGCAGCCCCCCGCCCGCCGCTTCCAGCCGAGGTCCGCCAGCGCCGCAAAACCGGCTTTACATTGCCCATCAAGGAGTGGCTCACGCAGGAATCCGCCAGCCCCGTCGAATTCGGCAAGAGAAGCTGGGCTCGGAAGGTGTACGAGGTGATGTTCGGGGAGGCGATGGGGTATTGGTAGGGATTGCCAGTGTCGAGCAATCTGCTTCTGGCCGAACCTCGGATCTTGTCCACGCGTTCGGTTCTGCGCAAATAGGCACCAGGGGACGTGTCGAATCCAGAGGAAGCGACGAAACGCGCGCGGAGGCGCGCCAAACGATCAGCCCCGCGCTCGGTCCTTACGCGCCAACTCAAGCCAGCAGCCACGCGCCGCGATAGCGGCAACAAGAGGATAGCCAGGGGTGCGAGCGCTTTTTGCGAGCACCCCTGGTACGAGATCTCATTGCTCACGTGCCGCGTCAGCGGCACTGGAGTCACAGTTGGTCGATGACGCTCCAGTGCCGCTGACGCGGCACGACATGGGTAACCTCGACAACCAGGGGTGCTCGCAAAAAGCGCTCGCACCCCTGGCTATCATCTTGCGCCGCTATCGCGGCAATCGGATCTTCTGGATGTACACCAGCACCACCCCCCTCAATGCCTTCTTCGCTCGCACCCCTGGCTATCCTCTTTGTGCCGCTATCGCGGCAATCGGATCTGTTGGGTGCACGCCAGCATCCGTCGCCTCAGTGCTTCTTCACCTTCACCGTCGTCGTCCCAGCGGTCGTATTGACCGTTAGCGTCGTGTCGGTCGGCGTGGCCACGGATGCGGTCGTCGTGCCGCGCGGTCCTTGCAACGTTGAGCTGGTATCGGACTTTTGCGCATTGACCTCGGTCGTGCCGGTCAGCGCAACGGGGGCCGTGCCGGCGGTCGCGGAACTTGGGGCGATGGTGTCGAGTTGGGTGGCCGAGGCGGCGGTTCCGGTGGCTGGGGAGACAGGCTCGCCGGTGCCGGTTGTTCCCGTGGCCGGATTGCGATCAGTGGCGTTGCCGAGCGTGTTCGTCTCCGCGGGCTGTTCCTTCTTGCTACAGCCGTTCGGCAGCAACGCGAAGCTGCATCCCAGAAGAAAAACGACGAAGACGATGAGTTGACGGCGATCGCGCATGAGACTCCTCCGGCTCGACCGTGAGGCAAAAGTCGTGCGCAGTAGAATCGCCGAGCCTGGGTGAATCAGCGGCCCCTGCATTCGCCAGACCGATTTCTCCGTATATAGCCTCAGATGAGCGCGACCGCACCACTCCTGTTCGGCACTCTCGATGCGACGCTCCAGCGGGCCGCGGCCGGCGATCACGAATCGTTCGCGGGGCTGATCCGCCAGCATCAGGACATGGTCTTCAGCATCGCCTGGACCTTTCTGCACGACCGGGACCGCGCCGAGGAGATCGCCCAGGAGGTCTTCCTGCAGCTTTACCGGACGCTCGGGGAGATCCAGTCGCCGGCCCATCTCACGTTCTGGCTGCGGCGCGTCACCGCCAACCGCTGCATCGACGAATCACGGCGCGGACGCTGGCGCATCGTCACGCTCGATGAGGCGTCGGACGTGGCCGGCCACGCCCAGGAATCCGATCCGATCCTCGGCCGCAAGGTCCGGCAGATGCTGCAGCGTCTGCCCGCGCCCCAGCGGCTGGCCATCACCATGCGCTATCAGGAG
>DATLWH010000943.1:0-3371 GCA_035576505.1 Thermoanaerobaculia bacterium
TCGAGCGACGTTCTCTACGGTCCCGTGCGCGTGCTCAACCACAACTGGTCGCCCGACTCCCAGTGGCTCGCCTACACGCGCAATACGACCACGTACATGAACCGGATCTTTCTCTACTCGGTCAGCGAGAAGAAATCGTACCCGCTGACCGATCCCTACACCGACGCCAGCGAGCCGGTCTTCGATCCGAACGGCAAATACCTCTACTTCCTGGCCTCGACCGACGCCGGTCCTGTCGAGGATTGGTTCGCGCAGTCGAACGCCGACCTCCGCTCCACGCAGTCGATCTACCTGGCCGTCCTGCCGAAGGGAGTCGTCTCGCCGATCGCGAAGGAGAGCGACGAGGAAGGGGCCAAGTCCGCCGACGAATCGGCCATGAAGCCGGAGACCAAGGCCAGCGAAAAGCCGGCTGATGAGAAGGCCAGCGCCGACAAGACGAAGGCCGCGGCGTCGAAGACGGTCAAGGTCGTCGTCGACTTCGACGGACTGACGCAGCGGATCGTGGCCCTGCCGCCGAAAGCCGCCGGCTACGACTCGCTCGCGGTAGGCAAGAGCGGGCAGATCTTCTATCTCAAGTCTTCGGGCTTCAACCGTTCCGGCCCCGAAGAGAAGAGCCTGCAGCGCTTCGACCTGGAAAAGCGCAAGGAAGAGTCGCTGCTCGAAAAGGTCGACGAGTTCCTCCTCTCCGCCGACGGGAAGCGGATGCTGGTCAACAAAGACGGCTGGTCGCTCATCGACGTCGGCGAGAAGCTCGATCCGATGAAGTTCAAGCTGGCCACCGACAAGCTGCAGGTGAAGATCGATCCGCGCACCGAATGGCGGCAGATCTTCGACGAAGCCTGGCGCATCAACCGCGACTACTTCTACGACCCCAACATGCACGGCGCCGACTGGAACGCCATGCGCGTCAAGTACGCGGCCTTCCTGCCCGACCTTGCCGTCCGGCAGGATCTCAATCGCGTGATGATGTGGATGTCGTCCGAGCTTTCGGTCGGACACCATCGCCTCGGCGGCGGCGATTCACTGGCGGACGTCGAGGCGGTTCCGGGAGGTCTCCTCGGTGCGGACTACAAAGTCGAGAACGGACGCTATCGCTTCGCCAAGGTCTACGGCGGTCTCAATTGGAATCCCGAGCTCCGCTCGCCGCTGACCGAGCCAGGAGTCGACGTGAAGGCAGGGGAGTATCTCCTCGCGGTGGACGGAAGGGACCTCAAGTACCCCGAGGATCTCTACAGCCGCTTCGAGCAGACCGCCGGCCGCATCGTGGAGCTGACGGTCGGACCGAACACCGACGGCACGGGCTCGCGCGTCGTCAAGGTTGTCCCGATCGAAGATGAGGCGGGTCTGCGCAACCGCGATTGGGTCGAAGGGAACCTGCGCAAAGTGACGGAAGCGTCGAACGGCCGCGTCGCCTATGTCTACGTGCCGAACACCGCCGGCGCCGGCTACACGTACTTCAAACGCTACTTCTTCCCGCAAGCCGACCGCGAAGCCATCATCGTCGACGAGCGGCACAACGGCGGCGGCGCCGTGGCCGACTACTACATCGACATCCTCCGCCGCCCGATGATCAGCCACTGGGCCATGCGCTATGGCGGCGACCTCAAGACTCCGCTGGCATCGATCCAGGGACCGAAGGTGATGATCATCGACGAGACGGCCGGCTCCGGAGGCGATCTCCTGCCGTGGATGTTTCACAAACTGCAGCTCGGCACTCTCGTCGGAAAGCGGACCTGGGGCGGCCTGGTGGGCATCCTCGGCTTCCCGGTTCTGATGGACGGCGGCCAGATCACCGCGCCCAACCTCGGCATCTGGACCTCCGAGGGGTTCGTGGTCGAGAACGAGGGCGTACCGCCGGATGTGGACGTCGAGCAGACCCCTGCCGACATCATCGCCGGCCGCGACCCGCAGCTCGAGAAGGCGCTCGAGGTGGCCATGAAGCAACTGGCCGCGAATCCCCCGCAGAAGGACGTTCGTCCGCCGTTCCCATTGAGGGCGCCGAGCGCGAAGAAGTAGGTGGAAGGGTTAAACAACTCTGTCATCCTGAGAGGATGTGAAAAAAATCTCGGCCCCAAAAGCCAAATTGTCATCCTGAGCCTGCCGCAGCCGCTGAGCGAGCATAGCGAGCGAAAGGCGGCGAAGGACGGCGAAGGATCTCCAGTTGCGCGGTCTGGGGCAGAAACGCGGCAGAGGTTTGTCTTGATCGCGCAGGTTGGATAGTCGATCCCCGCAGAAAACCACAGTTTCGCATCTGCCCCAGGCGATGCCACTGGAGATCCTTCGGCGTCCTCCGCCGCATGTCGCTCGCTACGCTCGCTCAGCGGCGTAGCCTGCCCTGAGCGAAGCCGAAGGGGCAGCCTCAGGATGACAAATTGCCTTGGACGCGGTTTCCTTCACAACTCTCAGTACGACAGGCGCCCCCAAACTTTCTTTCGCCCCCCGTATTTTTCTCCCCTTCCCCGCGACTCATACACAGAAGTCAACGGAAAAAGGAGAGAAAGATGAAAAAAGTATTCGCAGTTTGCTTCACCGTCGCGCTGTTCACAGTTGCATCCAGGGCCTCCGCCGCAAACAACTCGGGCACCCTTACCGTCACCGGCACCGTCGAGAGCTCGATCAGCCTGACCGTCGAATCAGCCGGCGGCACCACCAGCGGAACGGGCACCGCCGCGGCCAGCTCGGACCTCGGCAACATCAGCAAGTTCGGCTCGGCGCCCACCGGCTTCACCCTCGCGCGCGGCGCGTCCAACTGGACGCTCTCGTCGACCGTCGGCGTACAGGTCGTGAAAGCCAACCTCACCAGCACCGACTACACGCTGACCGCGCAACTCGGCAGCGCTCCCGCCAGCGGAATCGCCTGGAAGCTGAACGGCAGCACGCTCAGCGACAGCGCCGCCACCACGCTGACGTCGACCGGCACCTATGCCTCGACCGGCAGCTACTCGTGGGACATCGTCGTGGCCGACAGCGCCGCGGCCGCCGCCATTGACAACACCATCAACTTCACGGCGGCGTCCAACTAGGACAAACCAGCAGCCGCGAACGGTGCCGGAGGAGCAATTGTGCTCCTTCGGCATTCTCGCGTCAGGAGAGGAATGATGATGATCCGCCCACTCGCACTCGTGATCCTGGCCGTCTTGATGGCGCTACCGGCGTCCGCGCGAGGACGGGCCGTGCCACCGGTGATCGACAACACGCTCTCGATCGTCTTCATCGACGCGGTGGCGGCCGAGGGGAGCCTCACCGCTGTGGGAGGCGACGCCTGGCTCGACCTGAAAGACGTCGCGCACAAGACCGGCCGCCGTGAGCACGGCACCCGCGTGCAGCGCCGCTTCGGTGTCCGCGTCGTTCGCACCAGCGGCTCGGGATCG
>DATLWH010000944.1:0-2638 GCA_035576505.1 Thermoanaerobaculia bacterium
GGCCGGCATCGACCGCCGCAACTATCCCGACGCCGTGGCCCTCGGTCTGGCGCCGGTGACGGTATGCACGGACCTGCTCAAGGCAGGCGGTTACACGCGGCTGCAGGCCTACGGGTCCGAGCTGGCGAGGCGCATGGAAGCAGCAGGCGCGCGAACGGTAGCCGAGTTCGCGCACGCCGACATCAACGCCTATGTCGAGTCGCTCGATGGCGATCCGCGCTACCGGCACGAACAGGTCGAGCACACCGTGCACAAGACCGGGCTTCCACTCGGCCTCTTCGACTGCTCGACGTGCGATCTCTGCATCTCGGCGTGTCCCACCGACGCGAACATGCGTCTGCGCTCGCTCGAAGGCGCGATGCCGTTCACGCGCAAGCATCAGATCGCGAACTTCGCCGACTTCTGCAACGACTGCGGGAACTGCGAGATCGTCTGTCCGGACCTGGGCGCGCCGCAGCGGATGAAGATGCGCTTCTTCGGCAGCGAAGAGTCGTGGCGGCGCAACGCACCAATCGACGGATTCTGGATCGGCGCCGGCATCACGCGCGCACGGATCAACGGCATCGAGCACGACGACGACTCGCCGCATCCGCTCGTGGAGTACGCACGCCGCGCCGCGCTCGACCGTTCATACATCAATTACATCAATGCATTGGAGTGAGGAACGATGACTGTTTGTGAACCGACGCTTCTGAACCTGATCGATGATTCCGTACTTGGGGCGCTGCACGGACGCAGCATGCTGCTGACCGACGAATGGCGGCGCGAGGAGATCGAAACGCTGTGCAGCGTGGCGGCGATGCTCGAGGAGCTCGACCGCCGCGGCGAGGTGCCGCCGCTTCTGCGCGGTGAGCTGCACTACGGTCTCTTCTTCGACAACTCGACGCGCACGAAATCGAGCTGGGCCGGCGCTTCGGTGCGCCTCGGCGCCACGCCGATGGTCGTCGACGGCTCGTCGACGCAGGTGGCACACGGCGAGACCGCAGAGGAGACCGGGGCCATGCTGGGCATGAACGCACACGCCCTCGGCATCCGCCACGACCTCATCCTGGGCGAAGGCAATCGCTTCATGCGCGGCGTGAAAGAGGGCATCGACAGTTATCTCCGCCACCGCGGCGACGACCGCACCGTTCCCATCGTGAACCTGCAGTGCGACATCGATCATCCGACGCAGACACTGGCCGACCTCTGCTGGCTTCGCGAGCGTTTCCCGGATGGCCTGGCGGGAAAGACCGTGGCCGTGAGCTGGGCCTACTCGCCCAGCTACGCCAAACCGTTGTCGGTTCCGCAGGGGCTGATCACGCTGCTCACGCGATTCGGCATGAACGTCCGGCTGGCGCATCCACCCGGATACGAACTGATGCCGCAATGCACCAGCAGCGCGGCTGCGCACGCGAAAGAATCGGGAGGGAGCTTCGCCATCATGGATGACATGTCCGAGGCATTCGAAGGGGCGGACATCGTCTACCCAAAGAGCTGGGGACCGTTCGATCTGATGCTGGAGCGCCGCCGCGAGCCGCAACGGATGAAAGAGATCGAGGCTGCCGCGCTGGCGCGCAACCTCGAGCACAAACGGTGGATCTGCGACGAGAAACTGATGTCACAGACGCGCGGCGGCGACGCGCTTTACATGCACTGCCTGCCCGCCGACATCGGCGCGGAAGTCAGCGCGCCGGTGATGGAGCGCGCACGGCTCTCGGTCGCGCGCGAGGCGAACAAAAAACTCTACGTAATCATGGCCCTGCTCGCGGTTGCCAAAGTGCGCCGCCTGCGCGAGGCATTGGAGAAGGCATGACGATCTCGATCGAAACCAAAACGAAGCTCGATGAACGCACCGCGGCGCTGGCGCGGCTGTACCGCCCGCTGGCAATCCGCATTCTTCGCGAGGCCATCCGCATTCCCGCCGACCATCTCGATTCCGATCCCCGCTGCGGACTCTCCGGCCATGAGCAGCCCCGGCTCGAGTATCTGCGCAGGACGATCGCCGAAATCGGCGCGGTCGAGCGCGCAGAGGACGTCGCCTTCGACGCCTTCGGCAATCTCGTCTGGAGCGTCGAAGACCGTACGGATGGCATCCCGGCAGATGAGAAAGCCGTGGTCATGCTCGACGGCCACACCGACACGGTCAATGCCCTGCGCGACCGCTGGCACGAGGCCATCGGCGGCGGAATCGATCCCTACTACGGCTGGGTCGACGGATTGAAGGTCGATCGCACCTTCCTGGCGCACGAGCTGGGATATCTCCCGCCGGAACGCGAATGGGAGCACCTCGTTTGGGGACGCGGCTCGGCGGACCAGCTCGCGGGCGTGGTCTGTCAGATCGTGGCCACCAAGATCCTCAACGAGTTGCGCGGCGAAGGCGCTCTGCACGGCGTGATCGTGCGGGCCTACGGCACGATCTCGGAGGAGGACAACGACGGCGGCGGACCGATGTATCTGACGCGCGAAGTCTTTCCGACGGCAACGCCCGACCGCATCCCCGATGTGGTGATCCTCACCGAGGCCACCGGCTGCGCGAAACTCGGACCGCTCGGCATCTATCGCGGACAACGGGGAAGGATGCAGATCGAGGTGGAGGTCACGGGCCGAAGCTGTCACGGCTCGATGCCGTGGGAAGGGCTCAATCCGCTCGAATACG
>DATLWH010000945.1:0-2018 GCA_035576505.1 Thermoanaerobaculia bacterium
CCGCGCTGGATCGTCCCCACTTCCCAGTTGTAGGTCGCCAGCGGATTCGACGCCGCGAGCGGGAAGGTCGCCTTCAGCGCCGCGGCCTCCGTCTTCCAATCGATGGCGTTGTCGATCTCGATGCGATTCCCGCCGTCGCCCGCGGCCAGGCGAATAGTCTGCACGAAGCGTGAGCCCTCGCCCTCGCGCGTCACCTCGATCGCTACCCGCGCCGGGCCGTTCTCGACGATCCGCATCGAGGCAGGACCGCCGACGAACGCCCGCGGCGGTTTCTGCTGGTCGGCCCAGTCCATGTTCCAGGCCGGCCAGTCGTGCGGATGCTCGGTCTGCAGCGCCAGCCGCGCCGGGGAGGCGAGCAACTCACGCTTCGTCCTCTTGTCGATGATGCTTGCGATGTCGCCGCCGGCATCGATGGAGATGCGATAGCGCGCGTTCTCCAGTGTCGCCGCCCTCGGGAGTCGGGAGTCGGGTGTCGGAGGTCGGAGCTCGATGCCGAGCGGGGCTTCTCCGACACCCGACCCCCGACCCCCGACACCCGATCTCACATCGTACACAGCCCAGCCAACAGACGGCACCTTCGCCACGAAGACGACCTTGTCCCCCTCGCGTTGCGAAGGCACGACGGCACCATCCGGACCGACGACTCGTACGCCTCCTTCCGGCAGCGCAACGTGCGCCTCGACAACATCCTCGCGCGCGATGCTCAGCGGGTTGTAGACGACGATTGCCGTCCCGCGCACACGCGTGTCGAGCGCCGATGCGATCGACTCCGTCGCGCTGGTGAGGACCGAGGCGAACTGGTTCATGGCGATCACATCGTCGTTCCATGAATACTCGTACGCCTTCGGCGTGGCGGTGCCGGCGGCGATGTCGTGGAACTGCCCTCCCATCACCAGGGCCCAGGCGTCGTTCAGCCGCTTCCTCGGGTATTTGCGCCCGCCTAGCCATTCCGCCGCCACGGAGGCTCGTTCCGCGGCGTCGGCCAGCAGCTCGTTCTTCCGGTTCCAGCGCTTCTGATACGCCTGCGACGTCAGCGACCCGGCCGAGTGGTTGGTCAGCTCGAGATCGCCTCTGTAGTGCGGCAGACGAGCGGTCTGCGCCGGCTTGATGTCGAGAAACATCTCCTCGGCGGTCGCGGAGATCACGCGCAACGGACCGTCATTCTTCGAAACGATCGACTCGACGAGCTGCACCGACGGCTCCCGCGGCGCGCCGCCGACGTCGCCGGTGCCGTAGTAGTGATAGTCGGTAAAGAGCCCGCTCACCTCGCCGTTGCGTTGCACCCGCTTCGGCCAGTCGGTGCCGTTCGGCGGCGTGGTATCGCTGCGGGAGAGGTCATAGCGGATGTCGGCGCTGTAGCTGCCGGGGTTGAATGCCGCCAGCACGCTGCTGCCGTCCGGACCTTCCCACACGCCGACATTGAACGGTGTACCAACCGGCGTCTTCTCCGGCGAATCCGGCCCGCCCGCTGGTGCGGAAGATCCCCACGTCAGCTTCTGCGTCGAGAAGCCGAGGATGCCCATGTGGTGGAGGATGCTCGGCAGCGACGCCGGAAAGCCGAAGCAGTCGGGGAGCATGTACTCCGCGCTCGTCCGCCCGAGGTCGTTTCGGAAGTACAGCGAGCCATAGAGCACCTGCCGGATCAGCGACTCCGCCGACGGAGAGTTGACGTCGCTCTCCTCCATCGACGAGCCGGCCGGGAACCAGCGGCCCGCGCGCACCCACCTCTGCAGCGTGGCGTAGTCGGCCGGGTAGTACTCGCGCATCAACCGGTAACGATTGGCGCCGCTGAAGTTGAAGATGTAGTGGGGATATTTTTCGAAGAGCGAGAAGTTGTCGTGCATCGTGCGCGGCAGAAATTCTTTGATTGTCTGCGGATACTCCCACCGCCACTGCGTGTCGAGATGCGCGTAGCCGACGACGTACAGCGTCGGCTGTTTCGTCAGGTCGGGCGGATCGGCCGCGCGCGCCAGCGTCGCGCAGGCGAACACCGCCAGCAGGACAAGGCGCCGGATCAT
>DATLWH010000946.1:0-3737 GCA_035576505.1 Thermoanaerobaculia bacterium
ATCTCTTCGTCGCGGTCCACGAACAGATCGAGGAGATAATCTGGCCGATCTTCGGTTGGGACTCGGGGACCCTGAGCTTCACCGCCGGGCGGGACAAGAAGCTCGAGTTCATCAAAGTCGACACCCCGGTCCCTGTGGCCATCCTCCGTGGCGTGCGTCACGTCGCTGATGCCCGCGCGCTCGTGGCTCGTCTGGGTACCAAGACGACACTTTTCGCACGCGCCGACGGGCAGGCGGAGGGGCTGATCCTCGAGGCCGATGAACAGCACCTGCTCGATGCTGTCGACGGCCGCAAGGTTCTGTACGAGTTGATCAATACGCCGCCGTTGCCCGCTTCGGACAACGCGCGCATCCTCTACGCCTTTTTTGCCCTCGGTCTGATCGTTCCGCGCGAGCCGCGGCAGATCAAGGTGCAGGTCAAGACCGGCGGCGGAAAATACGCGTGACGCTGCGGTGGCTCGTCACCGGGGCGGGCGGAATGGTGGGCCACGACGTCTGTGCCGCCCTTGGCATCCGCGGCGAGAGCGTTGTGGCTCTGACCAGGCAGGACCTCGACATCGCGGACGCGCGTGCGGTGCGTGACGCGGTCGGCAAGGCGCGGCCGGACGTGATCGTCAACTGCGCTGCCTACACGAGGGTCGACGACGCCGAAGCGAACGAGCATCTGGCAACGGCGGTCAACGGGTCGGCGGTCGAGTTCCTCGCCGTTGCCGCGAACGACGTCGACGCTCTGCTCGTGCAACTCTCGACCGACTTTGTGTTTGACGGCTCCAAACGGACGCCCTACGAGGTGAACGATCCACCTGCTCCTCTCTCCGCTTACGGCCGCTCGAAGTTGGTCGGCGAGCATGCCGCCGGCGGGGCACGGAAGCACGTCGTCCTGCGTACGGCCTGGTTGTTCGGCAAGCATGGCCCGAACTTCGTCGAAGCGATCCGCAATCAGATACGCAAGGGAACGAACCCGTTGCGCGTGGTGAACGACCAGCGCGGCCGGCCTACCTACACCCCCCACCTTGCCAACGCCATCGTGCGTGTGGCCCGGCTGGCGCATGAAAACGCGAATGCGCGAGGGATCGTCCACTACGCGGACGCACCGGAATGCACATGGTTCGATTTCGCGCGCGCCATCGCTGATGAGGGGACGACGGTGAATCCCGTCTCGAGCGACGCCTTCCCGCGCCCCGCGAAACGGCCCGCCTACTCGGTGCTCTCGACCGAACGTTACGAGCGTCTCACAGGCGTGGCCCCGGAGTCATGGGAGGAGGGATTGCAGGAGTACCTCGGTCAAACGTAGGTCGGACTCTCCAGTCCGACCCGTGGGGCAATAAAACACAGCCGGACCCTTTGGCGAATCGCTCGACCCAGACGAAGTTCGACCCACCGCCGGAATCCGGCTGCCTTGATTAGATGGCCCGATCGCCCAAATTCCCCCCGTACATCAGATACTCGACATTCCCCTCGGCGCCTTTGATAGGGCTCTCCATCACGCCTTTGACGTCGAAACCGTATCCGCGGGCAGAGGTTACGACCGCCTCGACCGCGGCCGCGCGCCTGGCTTCGTCGCGCACAATCCCCCCTTTCCCGACCTCGCCTTTCCCGACTTCGAACTGCGGCTTGATCAACGCCACCAGCTCGCCGCGAAGGAAGGTGGCCACGGCAGGAAAGATCAGTTTCAGCGGAATGAACGAGACGTCGATCGAGACGAATTCGACGACATCCTCGAAATCGTCCGCGGTGAGGTAGCGGGCGTTGACCTTCTCGCGGTTGACGACGCGTGGATCGTTGCGAAGCGAGACGTCGAGTTGACCGTAACCGACGTCGACGGCATAGACCTTCTTCGCACCGTTTTTGAGCATCACGTCGGTAAAACCGCCGGTCGATGCGCCGATGTCGGCGCAGATCTTTCCATCGACGCGGATGTTGAACTCGCGGAGAGCGTGGGCGAGTTTCATCCCGCCACGCCCGACCCACGGGTGCTCGAGCTCTTCGATCCGGAGCTCGTCGTCGTCGCCTACGCCTGCTCCCGCCTTGTCGACATGTTGCCCGTTGACGAGGATGCGCCGGGCCATGATCAGCGACTGCGCCTTCGAGCGTGTGTCGCAGAGCCCCCGCTCGACGAGAGCGATGTCGAGGCGTTGCTTTTTCATTCGTTGACGAGGATGAAGCCTTCCTGGCGGAAGTGGTGGTCGTTGGTCAGGACGTGCGTGATTCCCCGTCTTTCCATGAGCACCATCGACATGCAATCAACGAATGAGTACTCCTTGTCGAGTCGGCGCGAATAGCGGTAAAGGGCAGAATCAAACAGTCTATGGTTTGACTCAACGACTTCGCACGAGCGACCGCTCGCACGCACCATTTCGACGGCGCGCGCCCGGGCGAGCGCTCCTTCGCCAGAGAAGTACGTCAGAAACTCACCGAGAACATATTCGTGGGTCAGCAACAAGCTGCCGGCGATCCGTCGCTCAAGGCGTAATGCTGTAGCGTAATGTTGGTCGTATCGATCGACAATGGCAATGAAGTACCAGGTATCGACAAAGTACGTCGTCATCACTTCGTCGATACGCGCTTGAGACCGTAAACGACCTCATCGATGTGATCGGAATCGTGACCCTTCTCGTGCATCCGGCGGAAGACCTCTTCGGGCACGTCTTTGAAGATTTCCGCGGCAATCTCGCCGAGCGTTCTGGTTTCCGGCCCGTGTGGCTGGTCCTCAGGCACAGCTCTTCCCCTCAGGAACTCCCTCACCCGCTTCGCGATCCCATTCCCGTCCAGGTCGTACTGCGCACGGAGCACGTCCTGCGCGCCGTGGTGGACGTACTCGTCCGGGATGCCGATGCGATGAAAATCGACATTGCGGATCCCGAGGTGCTGGACGCGCTCCATGACGGCCGAGCCGAAGCCGCCCGCCAGTGAGCCTTCCTCCACGGTGATGACATGTGCGAACGGGCGGCAGTACTTCGCGATCAGCTCATCGTCGAGCGGCTTGATGAACCGCGCGTTGATGACGGCAACTTCGATCCCTTCCTTCGCCAGGATCTCCGCCGCCTGTACCGCCGGCCATACTTCGTTGCCAATGGCGAAGATCACCGCGGCCTCGCCCTCCCGCATCACTTCACCCTTTCCGACGGGCAAAGACTGCAGCTCGGCGTCCATGGTCACGCCGAAGCCGTTGCCGCGCGGGTAGCGCAGGGAGGTGGGATGACCCGTTTCGAACGACGTCTTCAGCATGTGCCGCAGCTCGTTCTCGTCTTTCGGCGCCATGCAGACCATGTTCGGGAAGATCCGCAAGTACGCCATGTCGTAGATGCCGTGGTGCGTCGGTCCGTCGGCGCCGGCGATGCCGCCGCGGTCGAGTGCGAAGACCACCGGCAGATCCATGATGGCCACATCGTGGAAGACCTGATCGAACGCCCGCTGCAGGAAGGTCGAGTAGATGGCCGCGATCGGCTTCATCCCCTGGGTAGCCATGCCGCCGCAGAACGTGACCGCATGTTCCTCGGCGATGCCGACGTCGAACATCCTCTCCGGCAGCGCCTTCCCGAACTTGTCCAGTCCCGTGCCGTCCGGCATCGCCGCCGTGATCGCCACGATCTTCGGATCGCGTTTGGCAAGCTCGATCAACGTCTCGGCGAAAACGGCTGTGTAGCTCGGCGCTGAGGCCTTCGTCGACTTGACCACCTCGCCCGATTCGATGTCGAACGGTGTGACGCCATGCGACCAGATCGGCTTGTTCTCCG
>DATLWH010000947.1:0-4500 GCA_035576505.1 Thermoanaerobaculia bacterium
TCGAGTGTGGTCAGATCGGAGATGACCGCCCTGGGCGGAAAGAAACTCCCGATGAGATTCTTGCCTTTGGGATGATTGACCGCCAGCTTGCCGCCCAGGGAACTGTCGACCTGCGCCAGAAGCGTGGTCGGAACGTGGACAAGGTCGATGCCGCGGAGAAAGATCGATGCCGCGAAGCCGGCCGTGTCGCCGACCATGCCGCCGCCGGCGACGATGGCCACCGAGTCGCGCTTCGCGCCGCGGTCGAGCAGTTGCGTGACGATGTCGCTCGCGGTATCGAGCGTCTTACGCGCCTCCCCCTCTTCGATGACGATGATGTCGGCATCGAGGGATGCCGCGATCCGTTCACCGAAGCGGTCGCGCAACACCGTCGAGGTGATGACGAATCTGCGCCCGCGTCTCGGAACGAGCGAAGCGATGTCGTCGAGCAGATTACGGCCAACATAGACGGGGTACGTGGCACTGGCCTGGCGGATGGTGAGAAAGGGCTGCATCGAGCGGCCCTCACTTCAGCCGGATGCCCAGATCATCCAATTGCTTTTCGTCGACAGCCGACGGGGCCTCGCTCATCAGGTCCTGCGCGCGCGCGGTCTTCGGGAAGGCGATGACATCGCGGATGGCTTCGCTTCGGGCCATGAGCATCGTCATCCGGTCGAAGCCGAGGGCGATGCCCCCGTGCGGGGGAGCACCGTAGCGGAACGCCTCCAGAAGAAAGCCGAAACGCTGGCGGGCGTCGTCGTCGCTGATACCGAGCGCGCGGAACATGCGCGACTGCAGCTCGGGCGTATTGATGCGGATCGAACCGCCGCCGAGCTCCAGACCGTTCATGACCACGTCGTAGGCTCGGGCCAGCGTGGCGCCGGGATCGCTCTCGACCTTCTCGAAATCCTCGAGCCGCGGAGAGGTGAAGGGATGGTGTCGCGCGAAGAAACGGCCGCTCTCCTCGTCCCACTCGAACAGGGGAAAGTCGACGACCCAGAGGAAATCCCAGCGCTCGGCCGGGATCAATCCCTGCTCTCTGGCAACGCGCAGGCGGAGCGAACCGAGCACGTCCCAGACGCGTGTCGTTTTGCCGGCGACGATCAGCGCCATGTCGCCTTCATTTGCATGCAGAGCGTTGCGCAACGAATCGAATCCGGCATCGTCGAGGAACTTCTTGATCGACGAGCCGCGCTGGGCATCGAACTTGATCCAGACCAGGCCCGACGCTCCGAGCTTCTTCGCTTCGTCCGTCAGGTCGTCGATACGCTTGCGCGAGAGCGACGCGCCGCCGGGAACGACGATGGCGCGCACGGTCTCCGCCTGGCGGAAGGCGGCGAAGTCGATGGCCTTGGCCGCGGGGCTGATATCGATCAGCTCCATCCCGAATCTCGTGTCCGGCCGATCGATGCCGAAACGGTCCATCGCCTCCTGCCAGCGCATGCGCGGGAAGGGAGTGGTGATGGGAATGCCGGCCAGCGGAAAGACTTCCGCGAACATCCCCTCGATGAGTGCGAAAACGAACTCCTCGTCGATGAACGAGGCTTCGATGTCGACCTGCGTGAACTCCGGCTGCCGGTCGCGGCGCAGATCTTCGTCGCGAAAGCAGCGGGCGATCTGGTAATAACGATCGAGACCGCTGACCATCAGGAGCTGCTTGAAGATCTGCGGCGACTGGGGCAGCGCGTAGAAGGTCCCCTTGTTGACTCTGCTCGGCACGAGATAGTCGCGCGCCCCCTCGGGTGTTGACTTCGTCAGCACCGGTGTTTCGATCTCCAGGAATCCCTGCCGGTGCATGTAGTCGCGCACGCCGTGAGCGACGCGGTCGCGAAGGATCAGATTGCGCGTCAATGCCGGACGCCGCAGGTCGAGGTAGCGGTACTTGAGGCGAAGGTCTTCCGCGGCATCGACCTCGTCGTCGATCGGGAACGGCGGCGTCTCGGCGCGGCTCAGCAGCTCGATGCTGCTCGCCACCAGCTCGACATCGCCTGTCGGCATCTTCGGGTTCTTGGTCTGCTCGGATCGCTCCCGGACTTCGCCTTCCATCCGAACGACGTATTCGGAGCGCAGCTCTTTGGCGATGGCCAGCAGCACATCGCTGGCGCCCTTCGATCGATCGACCACCACCTGTACGATCCCGCTCCGGTCGCGCACGTCGATGAAGACGAGCTCTCCGAAGTCGCGATGCTTCTGCACCCAGCCGGCGATGGTGACGGAGGTGGCGGCGTGTTGTTTGTTGAGTGTGCCTGCGTAGATTCTTGTCATAACGAAAGATGAAGGATAAAGGATGAAGGATGAACGGTGAATGGCGGCGAAGGTCCTGATTCATCCTTCATCCTTCCGCCTTCATCCTTCGGCCTCATCCCTCCAGGTACTTCTCCTTGTACTCGATGTAGTTCCGCCACGACTGTTCCAGACGCACGATCTCGTCGATGCGCAGCTCGCGTTTCACCTTCGCGGGAACACCGACGGCCAGCGTGCGTGGCGGGATTTCCATCCCCTCCCCCACCAGCGCGCCGGCACCGATGAGCGCGAGCTCGCCGACGCGCGCGCCGTCGAGCACGCGCGAGCCCATTCCAATGAGAGCGCCGCGTCCGATGCTGCAGCCGTGCGCGATGACTCCGTGCCCGATCGTGACCTCCTCGGCGATCTCGATCGGGTGGGTGCCGTTCGTGACATGGAGGACGCAGTTGTCCTGAATGTTCGTCCGCGCGCCGATGCGGATCGAGTGCACGTCGCCGCGCAGAACGGCGCCGTACCAGATCGAGCAATCATCGCCGAGCACCACATCACCGACGATCGTGGCGTTCTCAGCGACGAAAACCCGCTGGCCGAGGGACGGCGCGCGGTCGTCGTACGGGCGGAGAATCATGGCGGCGGACTTTAGCACGCCCGCCGCGCACGATTCCTATGGGTTCGACTTCATGCGATAGATGAGGCCAAAGTGGACATTGAGCTTCTTATCGACATCGGTGAGGAAGGTCCCGTGATTGGCATACGCGAGCCCAAACGGGAGCGACATCGTATCGCTGATCTTCGTCGTAACGATAACGGAGACGACGCCGCGGTCGTGTTTCTTCGGGTCGTTGGAGAAGTTCTCGTAGCTTCCGCTGACGTCGAGGCGCGTGTCGTGGTGGTCGTCGGTGTGCCGCAGGACGCGCCCATAGGCAAGTGTGCCCGTGAATTGGTGGCTGCCATCCGCGTGCAGATTCACGGCCGGGTTCGGAGCTGCCAACACGATGTCATTGCTGCTGACGTGGGCGTATTCGGCGGCGATCGAGAATCGGTCGGAAATTTCTGCAGCAGCCGCATGACTCTGTACGTATTCTGTGAATTTGTTAGCGCACGTTTCGGTCCCTTCATCCGCGCATGCGGGCCCGGCTGACCGCAAGAAGCGGTTCAAGTTGGCGCTCCCCCACTCGTACGTCAACTTTGCTGAGACCTCGTCAGGCCCGACGAGGTTCTTTCGTTGGTGGTCGATGACGGTGGCGTAGAACTGCGGCTGATTGCTAACGAAATGGTAGAGGCGGTCGATGCCGAAATCGCTGAAGCCGGCTTTCAGCTTCGCTTGATTCGCAGCGAGGCTGAGAGCAGACTCGCGGACCGACTCCATCAGAGCGGCACGTAGATCGACCGGAACGTCTTGAAAGTTGATGTCGTCAAGGTCCTTCGCGCCCGCGAACGGGGCTTCCTCAAGGTGCGGTCGCAGAAAATTCTGATACGCATGCTTGTCTTTGCGTGACTGCGTCGTGAACAATCGCGCAACGAAGACCTGCACGAGCTCCCGATGCGGAAAGATCGTTCTGCCAATGGAGCGGCCGACAGGTGCGTACGTCGCACTGATCGTTACGTCGTCGAGATCGCTGAGCGAATTCGCGAGGGATGTACCACCTGTTCCGGATGCATCCAGCTTGGTTTGCAGCGTTTGGTCAAGCTGCGGTTTCCGATTAAAAACGCTCTGGAGCTTGATCTTGTCGTCGTCGGAGAAAATGGCTACCGGGATGTTCCACTCAAACGTGTATTGACTGTCGGACTGATTGAATGTGGCGTCCGATACGGAGCCGGCGAAGACGCTGAGAAAATCGATCAGAGCCGGTGTGCCTGCCCCGGAAACGTTCGGAAGGCCGGCTACTTCACTGGCCACCCCTGTTTGCTGCTGTTTCAGCGCGACATCCGTCTGCTGCTTGACCACAGCTTGAACGAACGTGGAGGGATTCAGGCGGCCAAAACAGGCGCCGATCGTTTCGTTGGGCACGCAGCGATCTGCAGGAAGTGTCTGGGCGAAGCCAGTCGTTGCTGCGAGTGTGAGTGCGAGCAGTGCGAGAGCAGTTCGTGCTTTCATGGCATCACACCGTCATCACGCCGAGGTCGATGCTGTATGGACTGTTCGCGCTTCCCGGCGCTTGTGTCGCGAATTCGCTTCCGACCTGATTGCCCGTTGGATCGGTGATGCGCGCCCGGACCGTGACATTCGGACCGGGATCTCCGCCGATGGTCAGGATGATGCTGTAGACGTAATTT
>DATLWH010000948.1:0-3934 GCA_035576505.1 Thermoanaerobaculia bacterium
GGGGCGGCGCATTGCGGCGCGGGCGACGTCGCGTTGCCGCGCGGGGGCGGCGCGTTGCGGCGCGGGCGACGGCGCGTTGCGGCGCGAGCGACGGCGCATTGCGGCGCGGGGGCGGCGCGTTGCGGCGTGGGCGACGGCGCATTGCGGCGTGGGGGCGGCGCATTGCGGCGCGGGCGACGTCGCATTGCAGCGTGGGGGCGGCGCATTGCGGCGCGGGCGACGTCGCGTTGCGGCGTGGGGGCGGCGCATTGCGGCGCGGGCGACGTCGCATTGCGGCGCGGGGGCGGCGCATTGCGGCGCCGGCGACGGCGCATTGCGGCGGCGAGGCGGCGCATTGCGGCGCGGGCGACGTCGCATCGCGGCGCGGGGGCGGCGCATTGCGGCGCCGGCGACGGCGCATTGCGGCGCTGTCAGCGGGTCGCGCAGCGACCTCGTAGCCCCTACGGCCGCGAATACAAATCGATGATCCTCTCGATCGCCTTCCGGCACACACGGCAGAACCCCACCTCATCCCGCGTGAACATGATGCAATCGAGCTCGGGGCGGTAGAGTCCCTTCGGCTCGTAGGCCGCGCCTTCGAAGGCGCCGACCTTGCCCGCGAACTTCTGCCCGCCGAGGAATTGCGTCTCCCAGGTGCGCTCGTCGGTGAACAGCTTGTCCATCTCCGACTCCGGCGCATTTGTGGCTCGAAGATGGGCGCGCTCTTTCTGAATCTCGAGGCTGTGCTTCTCGAAGGCCTCCTTGTCCCACGGCGTCGGCAGCGGCGTCGACGAATCGGCGAGGTCGTGCCACTTCACCTTGGCCGGATTGTGCAGCGCCGTCACGTTCGGCTCCCACGGCTCCGGATGATCGCTGCTGCCGCTGGTGGTGTAGGAGACAGGCGACGTGTAGTACTCGTCCGCGAGCGCGGCGAAGTGATGCCCGAACTCGTGGACGAAGACGTACTCGGCGAAGGCGCTGTCGACGCAGGCCGTGGCCTGGTCGTTGAAGATCCCCCCGCCGCCGTAGGTCTTCTCGTTGACGAGGATCTCGATGAAGTCGTAGGGCGCGGACGAGGCCACATCGCGCATGCGGTGATCGTCGAGCGTGAGGACGTAGCGCTCCGAATCGAAGATGTTGTATTGCACGCCGGTCATGGTGCGCCGGTTGTCGTTCGTGCGCGGCCGGTTGACGCCGCTGGCCGGCTCGACGAGATCGAGCGCCCGGACGTTGAAGTCCTTCCGCCGGCTCTTGAACGGCTCGGTGTTGAAGAGTTTCCCGACCAGCCGCTCCACATCCTTATGAAACTTCGGCAGCTCGCTCTCCGTGTAGCCCTCGCCGATGACCAGGATGTCGACCTTCTCCGAAGGCGGCCCGTTCTCGATCACGTTCCAGACTCGCCCGGCCGGTTTGCGATCGGCTGGATTGACGACGCGCGACGACGGATCGATCAGCGTCGACCAGAGCTGCTGGAAGGCGCCGTTGGTATCGCGCTTCTTGATCACGAGCTGCACTGGATGCTTCGGCCAGGGAAAGCGAACCGATTCCGCGAACGTCCCCGCCCGCTGATTCGCCTCGTCGGTGGTCTGCCATTCGCCGAAAACCGAGGCAAAACCGCGCGAGTAGATCGGCTGATTCGTATCGCGATCGATGACCTCGAAGTAGTAGTTGCCGAGGTTCAGCGTGTCGATGAGCCGCGTCCGGCTGCCCGGCCACGGCCCGTCGGAGACAACGGAGTCGAGAGCGATCAGCTCCTCGCCGTGATTGCCGGTATGGAAGTAGTTCACCCGCATCGTCTTGTCGAGGAACAGCTCGTCAAACGACGCGGCGAAGGCGGAGGTGGCAGCGAGAAACAACGCGGTGACGAAAACGAACTTGCGCATGGGGAGATTGTAGTTGTGAAAGATCTGCGTCGATCTGCGTCATCTGCGGATAAGCCGTTCATCCGCAGATGACGCAGATAAACGCAGATGTAGACTGCCGTTATGCGCCGCCACCTCATCGCGCTCGTGCTGTTTGCAACCCCTCTCACAGCCCAGGTCCAGGAGCAGATCACCGTCGAGCGGATCCTCGTCGACACGCGCGTGACCGACGATCACGGCAACCCCATCACCAGCCTCAAAGCGGCCGACTTTCGCGTCAGGATCGACGGCAAGCCGGCCTCCGTCGAATCGGCCGAATGGATCCCGGAGACGGCGGCGGCGCGCGAGCTGGCGGAGATCGACGCCGGCGGCGGCGAGGTCAACACATCGCTCGACCAGCCGGCGCCGCGCGGGCGGCTCCTCGTCTTCTTCTACCAGACCGATTTCGCCCGCAACGCCACGCGCGTCATCGGGCAGATGCAGCAGGTCGTCAACGCCGACGACTGGCTCGACTGGCTCGACCCCGAGGATCGCGTGGCCGTCTTCTCCTTCGACTCGCATCTCAAATTCCGGCTCGATTTCACCAACAACAAGGATCACATCAAGGACGCCATGGAGCAGGCCCTGATGACCGACGAGCCGCCGCCGCCGCGGATCGTGCCGATGCCCGCGCTCGCAAAACGCCTCGATCGCGACGAGATGCGCAACGCCGGCTCGCCGGAAGCGGCGCTGATCATCGTCGCCAACGCCCTCCGCCCCATCCCGGGCCCGAAGTCGATCATCCTCTTCGGCTGGGGCCTGGGCCGGCTGGTGGGTGGCGGAGTGATGATGGAGTCGAAGTACATCGGGGCGCGGCAGGCGCTCGAGTCGGCGCGCGCCAGCGTCTTTTCGATCGACTTCACCCAGGCTGATTACCACTCCCTTCAGGCCGGCCTCGGGCAGGTGGCCGGCGACACCGGCGGCTTCTACGCCAAGACGTTCCACTTCCCGAAGATCGCCGTCGACCGCCTGCAGAAGACGCTGGCCGGACACTACGAGCTGGAGGTGCGCAAGCCCGACACGAAAGTGCGCGGAACGCACACGATCGAAGTCGAGGTTCCGTCGCAACGGCGCGCTTCCGTGCTGGCGCGCAGCATCTACGTCGATCGCGAGTGACGCGGGCAAAGCCTTTGCACTTTCTTTCTGCGCAAACAGCTGAAAGGAGACTTGCAAATGGCAACCAAATACGGGAAGAAAGCGCAGAACAAAGTCGAGAAGGCCATGCACGAGCGGAAGCACGGCACGCTGAAGAGCGGCTCCTCGGGGAAGAAAGTTACCAGCCGCAAGCAGGCCATCGCCATCGGCCTCTCCGAGGCCCGGCGCGAGGGTGGCAAGGTGCCGTCGAAGAGCCGGTAATACACATCCGCGGATGACGCGGAGCATCCGCGTCATCCGCGGATCTACACTGGTTCCGTGACGAACCGCCTGCTCCTCACGATCTTCGCCGCGGCTTTCCTCTGGTCACTGATCCACCCGCACGACTACTTCACCTGGATCCTGGAAGTCTTTCCGGCCATCATCGGCATCGCTCTCGTCATCGCGTTACACAAACGCTTCCCCCTCACGCCGCTCGTCCTCATCCTGCTGACCATCCACGCCATCATCCTGATGGTGGGCGGCCACTACACCTACGCCGAGGTGCCGCTCGGATTCTGGATGAAGAACGCCTTTCATCTCGCGCGGAACGACTACGACCGCATCGGTCACCTGGCGCAGGGCTTCGTGCCGGCCATGGTGGCGCGGGAGATCCTCATCCGCCGCAACGTCGTGCGCAGCCGCGGCTGGCGCTACTACATCATCGTCTCGATCTGCCTCGCCATCAGCGCCGCCTACGAGCTGCTCGAATGGCGCGTCAGCGTCGCCACCGGCAGCGCGGGCGACGCCTTCCTCGGCACGCAGGGCGATGTGTGGGACACGCAGGAGGACATGGCCACCGCGCTCGTCGGCGCCCTCATCGCCCCTTTGCTGCTGGGCCGTCTGCACGACCGGCAACTGGCGCGGCTGGAGCAACCCGGGCAACTGGCGCGGCCGGAGGCCGGTTCCGAATCCCTCGA
>DATLWH010000949.1:0-4780 GCA_035576505.1 Thermoanaerobaculia bacterium
CGCGTACGCTTCGCCGCCGTCGCGGAGATCGCCGACCAGGAAGATCGGCGCACGCGTGAGCTCGGCGAGCTGGCGCACCTGCGCCGCCACCGACGCGGGGCTGCGCAACAACGGGTATTGGCCCGGCATGAAGCGCTGAAATGCCGCGTGCGATGCGCCGCAGGTAACACAGCCGCGCGCACACCCTCGCACGGTGAAAACGGCCGTGATCGGATGGCTCCACCAGGTGTGAAAGGGAACACTGCTCCAGAAGTCGAGATGCGACGTAACGCCGGCGACCATGGCGCCGAGGTCGTAGGTACAGTCGTCGAGCGACGCCGCCGTTCCCTCGGCGTTCACACGAGTCCGCCCGTTCTCCTTCCACGTCAATCCAGGCACACGCTCGAATCCCCGCGCGCCCTTCAACTCGCGGACGAGCGCCAGGAGCGCCGGCTCGGTGACGCTGCCGCGGAGAACGAAGTCGACGGCATCGTCCCGTATCAATTCTTCATGAAAGTAGGTCGAGGAGATGCCGCCGAAGACGATCGGGATGCCGGGATGCAGCTTCTTGAGCAAGGCCGCCACCGCCGGCCCGCCATGCGCATGCGGCAACCAGTGCAGATCGATCCCGAACAGCGCCGGCCGCAGCGTCCGCAGCAACCGCTCCGGCCGGAAGCGCCGGCTGCGCATCATCAACAGTGCCAGATTGATGATGCGCACCCGATAGCCATGCCGCCGAAGATACGCCGCCAGCGTGAGAAACCCGACCGGATACATCTCAAACACCGGCGACGACGGAATGACATCGCTGATCGGCCCGTAGAAGATGGTCCGCTCCCGGAAGTCAAAGACACTCGGGGGATGAATGAGAACGACGTCCGGCTGCGGCACCACTCCAAGGTGCGTCCGACAGGCGCTCGCAGGTACGACGGTTGTCACAGGAGGGTGTGATGGGTCGCCGGTGACGAAGGACCCCCAACTACAGGCCAGAAAGGGCGGGTGGATTCCCCTCGTCAGCTCGGCGTCCTTCGCCGCGACGTTTGATTTGAGCAATCACCAACATCACGGGCGCGGCTCCGACCAAGGAGCAACTTGTCATCCTGAAGCTGCCGGAGCGCCGAGCGAGCGCTAGCGAGCGAGATGCGCGCAGGACGCTGAAGGATCTCCAGTGGCAGCGCCTGTGGCAGGTGCAGCGCATTTCGAGATCCTTCGCCGTCCTGCGCGCATTTCGCTCGCTACGCTCGCTCAGCGCTCCGGCAGGCTCAGGATGACAGTGAATTGAGAGGCGCTTAACTCCGATTCAAGTCTTGACACGGCACTCGGCGGTCGAATGTAAATTGATTGCTCGGCCTTTTACTCGAACTGAACCTTCGTCTTCTCCGGAAGCGGAAACAACTCGAAGCACTGCCCGCACTCGACTTGCAGATTGGTGAGAGGGTCCGTTCCGGCAGCCGCGTCGGCGATCAGGGTGAGGCCCTCACCACCCTTGACCGGCATGAACTGCCACGACTGCACAACCTCTTCAATCAGTCGGAACGGCGTCCACCCATTCCCCTCCCACTCGCCACCGGCCTGGCCATGGTTGCCGCAATGCGGACAGCAGATGGGTAACTCCTGCCAATCGATTTCGCCGATTTCCATGCGAGACAACCTCCGCCCCGAGGGTACCTCGGCATAAGACACATCTGCACGCCATGCGTTTTCTCCGTATCATCACCAATCAGTGCCGAAGCTTCCCCCTGGCCTCTATGACCTACCGATCGCGAATGAGATCGACCAGGAGTTGCAACAGCTCGATAGGGCGCACTTCGCCGCCGATCGCCGAGAGCTCGATTCTGCGGACGCCAACGTCGCCCTCGCACGCCACCTCGCCGCAGTGGTCCGACAGGCGTTGTCGGCTGTCAAAGATGACGAGCGCGTCGCGCGGCAGGCAGAGATAGTCAACGAATTGCTGGCATCACTGGCACAACAAAACATCGGCGTCGATGACGACGACCATCTTGCTCTCCCGCCGAGACGCCTAGCTTCCGTTCGCCGCATCGACGTCCTTCGCGGAGAAACGCGGCTCTCCGATCCACTGATCCCGCTTGCGCAGAGTGACCTGCTGGTAAACGCTCGCGGCGAGCCGTCAGTCGGCCAGGCGATTCAGCGAGAGATCGCCTCGGCAGATCGCATCGATCTCCTCTGCGCCTTCATCAGGAGAAGGTTCGGATGGCGCGGCGATCCTTGCCGAATTGACGCGGCGTAACCCGTGAACGGCAGTTCGCCGGACGGAATCGTACGGCACCGTGACGCGGAGCGGTTGTTCGTGAGATCACACTGGAGTGACAGCGCGGCGGCGAACAACCCACCTGTGGTCGAGAGATATCCCACTTACCGGATCAATCGATTCGAAAACAAACGTGTCGGATATCTTCGTCCCGGTTTGAGTATCGACATAGTTGAGGAGTAGCGCGATGTCGTCAACGCGAGGCGGCGCAGGCAAACCATTCTCGGCTGCCCTCATCTGCGCGACAACGTACTGAGCCAAAGCTAGATCCCCCAGGGTCTCACCTATACTTCGTGACTGCCCCGTAAAAAATGGTCGCGCCGCAACTCTCGTCCCGTTTCCGAGAAGCAGTTGGATAACTTCAAACGTCATAGGGGAGCGCGTGTTGCCCAGCATCTCAATCAACACCTCTCGCGCCGCCCATTCTCCGACGTTCGTGCAATATAGCGTCACCGTGTTCCGGTAACCGGGCGGGTCTTCCGCGTACACCAATTCCGGTTCGATGCGCGCGCGTTTGAAGTCGATTATCCGTTGCGCCTCAAGCCTTCCTTCGTGCTCATCTACTCGCCCATCACGCTCCTTCGCCCAGACACCGTATGCCGCCAAAATGAACCCGCAGACGGCAGCGACCTCCACCAGCTTCGAAGCCGCGAAGAGCGGGAAGGACGCCCCAAGGATCATCACGACGACCGATATCACTCCGGCCATGGCTACAATCCAGTTGCTCGTAAATGCGCGAAGGAACTCTCTCGCGGATGGCCGACGCAGAGAGGTAGTGAGAGCGGCGGCATCAGGCTTGGACGGCTTAAGCATCTCGACGAAGGGTACAGCAGCGCCTCACCAAACCAGCCGCAGGTTATAGGAGGTTTTTGGAACCGGCGATGACTTTGTGTGCAGCCGCGCGACTTAATGTGCAGGAACGACTGTGTGCGCAAAGCCGGCTGGATACAACGTACAGCGCCCCGAATAGAGCGTCCCGTCGGCGGCTAACCGATTGAGCCGGCGAAGCTGGCTTAAGATCGTAGCTCCCGGCTTCAGTCGGGGGAAAACGCGAGCATCAATCGTTCCGAGCCTGCTTCAGCGGGCGACAGAGACGCCGTCGATCGATCAACCGATCTTCTGTCGCCCGCTCAAAGCGGGCTGCCAATTTTGGGGATGCTCGGTTTCCCCCGGCTCGAAGCCGGGGGCTACGATCTTAAGCCAGCTTCGCTGGCGAGACGGTCGCCCGCGGACTCGGCACTCATTTCCGGGAAGCTGTACTAAGCGTTCATCCCGACGGGTGCCCCCCTCCCCTTCGTCCCCCACTCGATGCGTGCGGTCATCTGCATCACCACGAAGAGGGTGATGATGGCGCCGATGGTGATCGACAGGCCGGTGAAGCCTTTGAAGAAGAAGGCGTAAGAGAAGAGGACGAGATAGATGAATTGCGCGATCGCGGCTTCGACGAACGCGAAGCGCGAGCCGGTGACGATGCGGAGGTAGCTGACCACGAGGAAGATCGAGACCGCCGAGCAGATGGCGAAGGCGGCGTGGATCGAAATGTGCTCAGCGAGGTAGGCGAGCAGAAGGTGGAAGGCGAAGAACGACGTGGCCAGGAAGAAGTAGTGCATCGGGTGGAGATCGATGCCGCGCAGACTGGCGATGATGAAGATCAGGAAGAAGAAGAACAGCAGCGAGACCGGGGCGAAGAAACTGATCCGGCCGGCGAGCGGTCCGGGCTGCAGTTTTTCCGGCATGACCATCCCGACGCGGTACCCGGTGACGAGGTTCGAGAACTTCCAGGTCAGCAGCCAGCCGCGACCAAGCCGCTGCTTCGTGGTGGGCGACAGTCCGCCCTGCGGGAAATCGATGGCATCGAAGTTCGTCCTGATCTCGATCACGCAATCGTGGACCTGCGAGACGTTCTCGCCGAATTTGTAGTCCCACGTCGACAACCCTTGCGACCGGTATCCGACCTCAACGTGAATCGGAGCTCCGGGCGGGCGGTGGATGACGGCGGAGACGGCGCCTTTTTCGGTGGTGACCGGAAGGGGCTGTCCGTCGGCGCGTACGACGAGGTCGTCGTAGATGGCGTCGGGGGCGGGAAAGACGAGCTTCACGCCGACCGGATCGCCCGTATTGGTATTTCGGAAGACATAGTCGCCGTGGAAGGCCACGCGATACGTCGCGAACCACAGCAGACCCTTCTGGCGCTGATCGAGATCGAGCGCGACGCGGATGCGGCTCTGCTCGAGCGGAAGGAGCGTATCGACGATCTCATCGACGACTTTCGTCGTCGTCGTCCCATTCAGAGTTTCCTGCACCGTCTTCGGGACCGTATGCAACGCGAACGCGACCGGCGGCGATTGTTGCTGTGGGGATCCCCAGTTGGACTGCACGTCCTTGCTGAGACCGGAGTCCGCGGAATCGCTCCGCGCCACGACGGAGGCGCCGAGGATCATCCAGGCGAAGGTGGTGAAGAGAAAGATGACGACGATGGCGGCGATGTTTTTTCCCATGAAGGGATCGTCGCCGCCGATTGTGGCAATGGCG
>DATLWH010000950.1:0-3752 GCA_035576505.1 Thermoanaerobaculia bacterium
AAGAGAGTAGCCAGGGGTGCGAGCGCTTTTTGCGAGCACCCCTGGTTCGGCTGTCTCTTGAGTCGTGCCGCGTCAGCGGCACTGGACCGTGAAACGAAGATGCGTCGCCATTTCCAGTGCCGCTGACGCGGCACCAAAAACGATGCATCGTTACCAGGGGTTGCTCGCAAAAGGCGCTCGCGCCCCTGGCTACCTTCCTCTGCCGCTATCGCGGCGCCTGGTCGTTGGCTTTTACGTTAGTGCGTGGTGCAGGAAAGAGATGTCTGCCGGGGCGGGAGCGGGTATCGTAGTCATTGAGGAGAGCTTCCAATGAACCAACACGCATCACATGGCAGTGCGGGACACGAATCGATCGTCGGCTGCTGGACGATGGTCGAGGCATGGGACATGAACGATCCCGGCAAGCCGGGGAAGTCGTATCCGTGGGGAAATCCTCCCCTCGGCTATTGGGTCTACGACTCGGCCGGCAATGTCTCGGTGCAGATTTCGCTCAACCCTCCGCTGTCGAACCTCGGCGACAGCTGGTGGACGGCGACGCCGCCCCCGGTCGGCGAAATGGTCGACTCCTTCAACAACTACATGGCGTATTTCGGGACGTACACCGTCGACTACGACAGCGGGACGGTCACCCACAACGTCACCACCGACGTGCTGCGCCAGTACACCGGAACCGTGCAGGCGCGTCCCTTCCGCATCGTCAACAATGAACTGTTGATCGGCGATGGGAAGACGTATCTGCGGCGGTTCAAGAGGGTGTGAGGTTGTTTGCTGTCATCCTCACCCCACCCCCACCGCCGCCAAGAACTGCCGTGCGACGGCGGGCGCGGCGAACCGGGTGACGTGCGCGTGGCCGGCGGCGCCGAGCTCGCGGCGGAGCGATGGGGCATCGATGAGTCTTGCCAGGGTTTGGGCGAGGCCTTCCTCGTCATGAGGGCTTACGAGAAGCGCCGTGACGCCGTCCGCGACGACCTCCGGAACGGCGGCCGTTCGGGTCGTGACGATGGGAAGGGAGGAGGCCATCGCTTCGAGAAAGACGATGCCGAATCCTTCCTGTTCCGTCGGCAGCGCGAAGACGCCGGCGTTGCGGTACTCCGCGGTGAGGGCGGCGAAGGGGAGGTGCCCGAGGAACTGCACCCGGCCGGTGATGCCGAGCTCCTGCGCGAGGATCTCCAGCCGCTGTTTCTCGGGGCCCGTTCCGACGATTCGCAGGACGGCGTCCGCCTCCACGCGCGCGAATGCGCGCAGCAGCGTGTCCACCCCTTTGCGCGGGTAGAGATGGGCGACGCAGAGAACCCGGAAGGGGCCATCCTGGCGCGGCGCCTGGCACAGCGCCCGTTGCCAGGCCTCGAGATCGATCAGTTCCGGTACGACCTGGATCTTCCCGGCATCCGCGGCGTAGAACTTGGCGATGCGCCCGGATGAATAGACGCTCGTGGTGATCACACGATCGGCCCGGCCGACGTGCCAGCGTTCCAGCCGCGCCTGGATGGCAAGCGCGAGCCGGCTGCTGCCATGCTCGTGGCTGGCCTCGTCCGCGAGCACCCCTTTGATCGCGGCGATATGCCGGCATCCGTTCCTCGGCGCGAAGACGCCGTCGAGATCGAATCCGATGACCGCGTCCGCGTGCATGGAGCGCAGCTCGTTACGGATCCGGACATTGAACACGATGCGTGAGACCGTCGTCTCCGGCCCGGCACGCGGCGGGGGAGTGACGATCGACACCTCGTGGCCGAGGGCGATAATGGCATCGCGCAGAACCGAGATCCCCACCCACGTGCCGCTTCCCTCGGCCACCGTAGGGGGAGTACTGGTCAGGAAGATCAAGCGCGCCATGAAAAGGGCTCTGCCGGGCTGAACCTTGCATTGAACGTTCCCGATGGATGAGGCCGAGACAATCCGGCGCTATTACGGGGCTCTGCTCCCGTACTACGACGAGGCGTTGGCGAAGCGCGGCGATCTCCCGTTCTGGGGATCCATGGCCACCCGCTGGGGCGCGCAGAGGATTCTCGAGCTGGGATGTGGAACTGGCCGCGTCACCGAGGTGCTCGTCCGCCACGCGACGGTGACCGCCGTCGATCTGCTCGTCGAGATGCTCCTGCCGGCGTCGCGACGAGCGCCGGCGGCACGGCTCATGGCCGCTGATCTTCGGCGATTCGCCCTTCGCGAGACGTTCGACCTGATCGTGCTGGCCGACGACCCGATGGCGCATCTGACCTCGCTGGAGGACCGCGCCGGAGTCCTGAGACGGATCGCCGATCATCTGACGCCGCATGGGCGAGTCGTTCTCGAAGGGCTGTATCGCCGGCCGGGAATGCCGCCGCTCGTGACGTCGCGGCACTCGGCCGCGCTCTCGGTCGAGGAGCGCTGGACTCCCGCGGCCGAGGCGTCGATCTGGAATGCCAGCTACCGCTACGAACAGGGCCCGTCGAACGTCGAGGTCTCTTCCGTGATGCGATCGTGGTCGCGCGCCGAGCTCGATCATGTGGCCGGGGCGGGGCTCGAGATCGAGAGTGTATGGGGCGATTTCGACGAGAGCCCGTTCATGGACGACTCGCCGAGGATCATTGTGGTGGCGAAACGTATGCCGCGATAGCGGCAAGAGATGGCTATCCTCTTCCGGCTGCTATCGCGGCGTACGAAACTGAGGGAGGGACGCTCATCGTTCACTCCATCGGCAGCGCGGCGGCCAGTTGCATCATCGACTGTTCGAGCTCCGGCGGGAGATCGCCCTCGGAATCCCACGCCAGCCCGACCACGGCGCGCACATCGCCCCCCGGGTCGAGCACCGGAAGGGCGATCGCTGCCCTGGCGCCGACCGCCTTCGCTCCCGGCTTGATCGAGCCGCTGTCGTCCGTCTGCAGGTTGCAGGTCTGCACAGGCTGCTTCTTCACCTGGGCCACGCCGGCCATCCCCTTGCCGTGGGGCACGTGTTCGACGACCGCCACCACCGGAGGGGGGATGTTGTGGGCCGCGGTGAGGTAGAGGTCGTCTCCGCGCTGCTCGTGGACCGTCCCAGCCATCCCGCCGAGGCGCACGAGAAGCGATTCGAGAAACTTCTGATGGGCAGCGTTCTGTTGGAACATATTTAGGAGAGGCGCCAGGGCGGTGTTTCCCTACCATCGCGGGAAGGTTAGGGACGGCACGGAATGCCGGAGCCGTTTCCGCGTTACGTTAAACTTATTCGAGATTGACCCGTCCCGGTGCCGGTCCCGAGGAGTTATGAGACAGCGATCAGGAATTCTTCGCTTTGTAGCGGGCTGTGCGGTTGTCGCGGCCCTGGCAGTGCCGCTGATGGCGGCGACGGTGAGCAAGATCAACGACGATGTGCTGGCTCCGTTGCGCGGACCGGTCGTGGCCCGGAAGATCGTGCTGGCGAACGTGCCGCTGTACGCGCACGGCACCGCTACGGTCGAGCTCGAAGAGTTCCAGGTATGGGCTCCGGGGGGGAAGGTCATCGTCGACGACGGGAAGAGCGTGCAGTATCTCGACCCCCCTCCGATGCGGTTCTTCCGAGGACTGGTCAACGGAGATCCTGAGTCGTTTGCTTACTTCTCGATCGATGGAACGTCGGGGGCGATCTCCGGATTGATGGCCACGCGCGACGGCAAGTTCGCGGTGGACGCGGCACGGCGCAGACCGCTCGTCCGTCCGCACGCGGGCGGCGTGGGCAATGATGCGACCGGCGGCTACGACTATTACCTCACGGAGATGGATGACAGCGATGCGACGCAGGTGGCTGGACAGACCTGGTC
>DATLWH010000951.1:0-3599 GCA_035576505.1 Thermoanaerobaculia bacterium
GATCCGCGCGCAAGAGCATCGCCCGCGCCTCGTTCCACGTCTGATCGAAACTCTGTTCATCGACGGACTGGTTGAGCCATCGGCTGAGGATCGCAAAGACCGTCGGATCGCGTGGCAGGCGCTCGGACTCCGACAAGTACATTCTTGCAAGACGTTCGAAGCCGCGACAGCGCGTGGCCAAGACAAGACGGAGAATGCGAAATTCTCGCTGCCACTGTGCCGGGCGAACCAACCGCGCGCTGTCGCCAACCCGTTCGCGTGCCGCGTCTCGAATTCTGTCCCGCACCGGTGCATCGTCGAGGCCGAGACAAATGTGAGCAAAAACCTCGGAGCGCACGAGCGGATCGCGGATCCTGTCTGCGTGAGGGACAAGGCTCGCCAATTGCTCCGGCTCGGCGCCCGATTTCGCAAGAATCGTGGCCCAGGTGCGGATGATGGAAATGCTTTCACCTTTGCGCGGAACTTGTAGGCTCGTCTGGAGATGGCGTCGCAGCAGGGCCGCCGCTTCGCGCCACAATCCAGCGCGATAGAGCACTCGCGAGACTGTCGCCGCGGCAAAATGATTGTCGTCGAGCGCCGCATAGTCGTCACCGCCGACCGAGCGCACTTCGGCCACGACCGCGTCGAGTCTCTGCTGCGAGACCAGTTCATCAGAGCGTGATGCCAGCCAGTCGACGGCGATGGCCGGAGGCAGCCGCCGGATCTCTTCCGACCCAAGGCGCGCACCTTTCTTCGCGCGGAGATAAATGTTCTCGAGCGAGCTCTGCTCGAACTCGTCCGGATCGATACGAGGATCGAACGCCTTCCCTTGCGGCCACAAACGCTCGAGCTCTTCACACGGTTTGCGCAACCAGAGGCCGTGGTAGATGGCTTCGGCCGCGGAGAAAGTGTCGTTGTGATCGGCGGCGGCCTTGGCGCGGAAGTGGTCGAACGCCAGCCGGTGGATACGAAGAAATCCTCTTGGGCGATGGGCCTGAATGAGTGGGAGCATGTCCTGCCGAACGTCTTCGCGATGCCGGAGCGCATCGCCTTCCGGATCGACCAAGCTGACGTCGCGCCGGAAGGCCGCAAAGATCTCCGCTGCCTCGGCGTCATCGACCACCCACGGCTCGATCTCCTTCGGATCTATCGGTCCGCTTTCGCCCGCACCAGGCCGCTGCGTGCCGCGTGTCATGACCTCGCGGATCACCTCCGTCGTGATCCGCCGCACGACCAGGCCTGGGTCTGTTAGCGCATACACCCGCCGATCCTTGACGTGTCCCAGAATGCGCCGGACGAGTATGCCGTCGACGAAGGCGCGGCCGACCGCGCTTTGCTCACCGGCCGACTTTGCTAGATCGTCGAGCAGTGTCTCCACGACGGCGCCGCCGCTCTCTTCCCGTTCCTTGAACAACTCGCCGATCAAGCGCAGGCGCAAAGGGCGGACTCCCGTGTTCGAGCGGTCGCGTACGTGGCGGCCAAGGGCCTGGACGAGGCGCAGAGCCTCATGGTCGGTGATCGGTTTGCCGGCATCGGACGCAAGGGCGGCCAGCATCTCCACCGATCCGTCGCGGTCGAGTGCGCCCAGCTCCAGTTCTTCCACCGGTCCAAGAAATTGCCGAACTCTCTGTCGTCCCGAAATAATGAGCCGCAGTCGCGGCCACGCGTCGGCGTCGCCGCCGGTGAGCGCGCTGACAAGCTTCTCCAACGCCACCACCTGGTCGGGCCCGTACTGTACGATTTCGAAAGTGTCGAAAACGAGTAGGAACGGGAAGGACGGTGAAGGGAACACCTCATTGATCAGCCTCCGAAACTCCGCGGCCGGCGCAAGCAGGGCGCCGATCGAATCGGCTTCAGAATTCAGGTCGACCTTGCACGCTAAGTCCGCAAACCTGTCCCGCAGCGCGGTCATGGGCTGCGTCAGGCGCTCGAACTGCGCGCCCACTTGATAACAGATCTCCGCGAGCAGACCGGGGCGGTTCCGCGCACTGATGGTCGACCGGTCGAAATCGAGGTATGCAAACGGGAACCGCGATGGCGCTGAGCGCGCCTGCTCAAGCATAAACTTCGCGATCAGCGTCGTCTTCCCGACGCCGCCTGTCCCCCATACGACCTTCGGCTGTCGGCCGGTAAAGATGCGCTGGACCCTTTTCGCCACGCGTCGGAGAGCATTCCCCACGGAGTCGGCAGCTACGACGCCGACATAGGCGCGTAGGTCTTCCATTTCGTCGCCGCGGCCGAAGAACCGATCCGGACGCGCGGTGTCATGGGCTCTTGATTTCCCCACCATCCGCTCAAATGGCGCGAGCAGGCGCTGCAGCGCAATGTGTCGATCGATGTCTTGCAGTGACGGCAGCTCGAGCTCGCCGACGCCTTGCAACCAGGTGATAGCGATGCGCGTCGCCTCGAGCTCCTGCGCAATCATCGACGCTAGGTCCCGTCCGCGTCTTCCTTGCAGGCAATCGCGCAGCGCGACGGCGAGCGGGTCGCCGACGCGCGCCAAGGTCCGTTCGGCCGCATCCGCGATTTCCTTCGGATCGCACGACACCAGAACGGCGTGCCGCGCGTCGCGAGTCAGAGACCACCGCGCACCCTCCGGCTGTTGCGTCACCTCGGCAAAACGAAGCAGCTCTTTCTCCGCTGCCTTGCGCTCGTTCCCGGAAAGCATCTGTGGGAAGAGCTCGGACGGCAGGAACGCGCCCACCACAGCCGCGTCGACGAAGAGCGGCCAAGCCGGACCGCCGCGATGGTCGCAAACCGACGGTTGCACGGCAGGTACTGCGATCGTCCGGATGACATCGCGCGCCCAATCCGGAAGCTGTTCCATGCCTCCGTCGTTCATTCGCTCCTCCATTGCAGGTGCTCGAGCAGGATGGCTCGCACGGATTCGCTCAGTATCTTTCGGTGCTCCGCCGCTGGCTTGCCTTCGATCGCCAGCTTTGCAAGGTGATTCAATACCGCCGCTTGGCCGGGCTCCACGCGATCGACGGAATGCCAGGCGCGGCGAAGACACTCGATGAAATCGTCGCGCGCTGTGACGTAATTCGAGAGGTCCTCGTTGAGCCGATTCACGCCCGGGATTGGAATGCCTTCCGCCGATGATGCGAGAAACAGCAGGCGCAGATGCGGGATCTGGATTCGCGCCTGTCCTGGTTCCTGCGCGCCGGCAACGGCAGCAATGAGCTCGCTGAGCTGGTCCGCCCACAAGAACCGCTCGCCGGGCGGAGTAGCGATGTTTAGCACGACCCACGCCGGGAACTGCGTCTGCTTGCGTTTCGCGTTATCGTCCAGACGATCGCGCAGCCATTCCATCAGATCGCGGCTCAACCATCGCGGAAAGTCCTCAGACGGATTCGGCGCGGGGATCGGGTGTGATACCAGACCGGTCATTCCGAGGCCATTGACGAGTGCTCGCAGGAACTCCGGCGGCGCGTAACGGGCAAGCTCGCGCGGCGAGAACTCAACGATCGGCGTCAACGTCCCGACGGCGCGCCGCAGCAGCTTCACCGAGTACTGCAGTCCACAACCCGGCGGACCCCAGACGACCATGACCCGAGGACCGCCGCCCGCAGTCATCGATTCCACGTTCTCCCGAAACCGGTCGCGTCCGATGATTGGCC
>DATLWH010000952.1:0-3243 GCA_035576505.1 Thermoanaerobaculia bacterium
CCACTCCCCACCATGGCACCCTCATTGCTCAACAGTAGCCGTCAGCCACATTGGCTGTCGAACCTGGAGGAGACATACAAATGAACATCATCGGATGGCTTCTATTCGGTCTCGTGGTTGGTGCGATCGCCAAGTTCCTCATGCCGGGACGCGACCCGGGTGGGTGGATCGTGACGATCCTTCTCGGCATTGCCGGCTCGTTCGTAGGGGGCTTCCTCGCTTCGATGCTCGGACACAACGAACAGACGGCCGGGTGGATCGGCTCGATCATCGGCGCGATCGTCCTGCTCTTCATCTACCGTCTCATCGTGGGCCGGCGAGCCGTCGTTTGACGGGCCCGCCTCGGCTGCCTCCCTCAGGCCCCCTTGACCGGGGGCCTTTTTGTCGTTGGAAGGACTTCAACGCTCCTTGATGTTCTTTCGTAACGTGAAAGGGAAGGAGCAACGAAACCTTTCGCCTGGCTCCTTCGTCTCACTAAAAGCGGAGGTCACCATCCCGCTGGCGCTCATGAGGGAGGCCGGGGGAGAATGGCATGCCGCCAGATCAAATGACCAGCTACAAAGGAGCCTCAACTGACATGAATCCATCCACGAAACGCATTCTTTCGACGATCGCGATCATCATCGCTTCTGTGGCGTTCGGTGTCGTCGTCAGCGCCGACCTCGGCCTGATGCCGGCCTCGCACGCGCAGTCCGCCGCCATCCAGACCCAGTCCGGCGGCACGCCGGTCACCTCCGTGACCATCCCGTCGTTCGCCGATGTCGCCGCGCGCGTGATGCCGGCCGTCGTGTCGATCACATCGACCGAGGTCATCAAGACCAGCGACCTCCGCAACCGGAGTCCCTTCGGCGGCGATCCTTTCGAATTCTTCTTTCCCAGTCCAAACGGACAGCGCAACCCGCACGGAAACCGTACGCCCGACGAAGACGACGAGCGCAAGCAGGTGGCCGGCGGCTCAGGCTTCATCATTTCACCGGATGGTTACATCGTGACCAACAACCACGTCATCGATGGCGCCAGCAAGGTCCAGGTCCACTGGGGCGCTGATGAGAACGGCAACGGCGGACGGACCAGCGATGCCAAGATCATCGGCCGCGATCCCGCCACGGACATCGCTCTTCTCAAGATCGACGCCGGCCAGAAGCTGCCGTACGTTCCGCTGGGCGATTCCGACCGCATCCGCAAAGGCGACTGGGCCATTGCCATCGGCAACCCGTATCAGTTCGAGAATACGCTGACCGTCGGCGTCATCTCCGCGAAGGGCCGTACTCTCGGCCTGGGCGACCAGACCAGGTCGTTCGAGAACTTCATCCAGACCGACGCGGCCATCAACTTCGGCAACTCCGGCGGCCCGCTGATGAACATCAACGGGGAAGTCGTCGGCATCAACACCGCCATCCGCGGCGGCGGCGCGCAGGGCCTCGGCTTCGCCACCCCGATCAACACGGCCAAACGCCTTCTGCCGCAGCTCAAGCAGGGCAAGGTCACGCGCGGTTACCTCGGCATGGGCATCATCGACCTCACCGAAGACGCCAGGAACGGCTTCGAGCTTCCCCCGGACACTCGCGGCGCGCTCGTGCAGAGCGTCGAGCCGGGTAAGCCGGCGGCAGAAGCGGGCATCCAGCCGGGCGATCTCATCATCGCAGCCGACGGCCACGCCATCGCCAACAACCGCGCGCTCATCGATTACATCTCGTATCTGCCGGTCGGTACCAAGATCGACCTGACTGTCATCCGCGACAAGAAGACGCGCACGCTCACGGCCACGACGATCGAGCGGACGCTGGAAGGCGAAAAGCAGGACGCGACAAAGCCTGAAGAAGTGGCACCAGCCCGCAACAAGCTTGGCATGTCCGTGCAGGAGCTGACGCCGCAGCTGCGCCAGCAGTACAGCCTGCCTGACAACGTCACCGGCGTCGTCGTTACGAGCGTCAAGGAAGTCTCGCCGGCCGGCGACGTCCTCACCGAGGGAGACGTCATCAGCGAGGTACAGGGCCAAAAGGTCACCAACCTGGCACAGTTCCGGGCGGCGATTGATCGCCTCAAGGACGGCCAGACGGCGCGCATTTACGTGACGTCCGCCGGCCGCGGCGGTCCCGCCATCGCGGGGTACCGTTTCATCCACGTGCCCTAAAACGAGTTTCCATGCAGTTGCCGGCGAAGTCGCCGGCTGAACCGCCGGCGGCCTCGCCGGCGGTTTTGTTTTTAGCCACTACAATCGCGCCGTGGAAGATCTCATGCGCCGCGCGCTGGAGCTCGCCGAGCGCGGCCGCTACTCCGTCAGCCCCAACCCGATGGTCGGCTGCGTGCTCATGCGCGACGATACCGCCATCGCGGAGGGGTGGCACCGAAGGGCGGGCGAGCCGCACGCGGAGATCGAGGCTCTGCGCAACACCGACGCGCGCGGCGCGACGATGATCGTCACCCTGGAGCCCTGCGCACACCACGGACGCACGCCGCCGTGCGTTGACGCCATCATCGACGCGGGCGTGACCCGCGTCGTCGTCGCCATGCGCGACCCGCATCCGGTCGCGGCTGGCGGCATCGAGAAACTGCGCAACGCGGGCATCGAGGTCATCGACGGAGTCCTCGAAGACGAGGCACGCAAGCTCAACGAGGTCTTTGTTCACGCCGTGACCTATCGACGTCCATTCGTCGTGCTGAAGGCCGGGATGACGCTCGACGCCAAACTCGCAACCGTGACTGGTGACAGCCGATGGATTACCTCCGAGGCAGCGCGTCAGAAGAGCCTGGAGCTACGCGAGGAGTACGACGCCATCATTGCCGGAGGCGGCACGGTACTGGCCGACAACCCCCACCTCACCCGACGGCTCCGGAAGAACACCTCGGTGTCGGGGTGGACGCGCGTGATCCTCGACCGCCGCCGCATCGTGCCTCCCGACGCGCACGTTCTCACCGACGGCGGCGCGACGATTCACATCGTCGACGACGCCGATCCCGACGCGCTCCTGGCCGACCTGTACACGCGCGGCATCCAGTCGGTGATCGTCGAAGGAGGATCCGCTGTGCTCTCGGAGTTCATTAGCCGAGGGTTGTGGCAGAAGATGATTCTCTTTGTCGCGCCGATGATCGTGGGAGGTAACACCGCGCCCTCGCTCTTCAGTGGCGATGGTATCGCGACGTTGATGGACGCCTACTGTTTTCGCTTTGATCGGGTGGAGGCGGTGGGTGGGGATGTAATGCTTACTGTCTATCCATGAGAGATCCCACTCTGGAGAAGGC
>DATLWH010000953.1:0-2387 GCA_035576505.1 Thermoanaerobaculia bacterium
TGATCTTCCAGATCCTGAACTACACGCTGCCGATCTCGGTGCTGGTCTCCACGCTGGTCACCTTCGGCATCTTTTCGAAGAACAACGAGGTCACGGCCTTCAAGTCCGGAGGCATGTCGCTCTACCGCGCGGCGTTGCCGATCGTCGGAATCGCCCTGGTGATCAGCATCCTGGCATACCTGCAGCTCGACTACGTGCTGCCGTATTCGAACCAGCGGGTCGAGGAGGAGCGAAACAGGATCAAGGCGAAGCGAAACGTGCACGCGATTGTCACGCCGCATCAACAGAGGCTGTGGTTCCTCGGCAAGGGCCGCTACATCATCAACTTTCTCGCCTACGACCGCGACGAAAAGGAGCTGTCGCAGGTGCAGGTATTCGAGCTTCATCCGACCAAGTTCCGCCTGACGCGGCGCGTGTACGCCGACCACGCCCGTTGGGACGGTGTGGGCTGGGCATTTTCGAACGGGTGGATGCGCTCCTTCGGAGACGACGGCAGCTCGACCTATGCGCCGATTACCAGCCCGATACGCCTCTTCTACAGCGAACGGCCCGAAGACTTCGCCACGGAGGCACGGGCGCCGGATCAGATGACGTTCGCCCAGTTGCGGCGGTACATCGAAACGATCCGCAAATCCGGATATGCCGCGGAAGAGCTGACGGTGAAGCTCTACACGAAGACGTCGTGGCCCTTCATCAGCCTGGTCATGGCGCTCATCGCGCTTCCGTTCGCATTCCGCATCGGCAAGCGCGGCGCTCTGTACGGCGTCGGCGTCGGCCTGATCCTGGGGATCCTCTACTGGATGGTCTTCGCCGTCTTCACGAAGTTCGGAGAGGTGGGAAACCTTCCGGCCGTGCTTTCCGCCTGGAGCGCGAACGTCCTCTTCGCCATCGCGGCGGTCTACATGTTCCTGAACGTGGAGACGTGAGGGAAGTAGATTAGTAGATCAGTGGATTCGATGTGGTCGATCGACGCCTCCAATCGACTAATCTACTAATCGACTGGTCTACTGATCTACGAATCGACGAATCTACTAAAACCACTCGCTGCGCCGCCGGGTGCTGGCTTCAAGGCGGGGCACGGCCACAACGTTAGTCAGAACAAATGCGGCGGTCTGCAACAGGCCGTCGGCTGCGCCGACTGAAATCGTGTTCCGCCCGCGGTCGACGACAAGCTGCACATTGCAGACGGAGCCGGGACAATCGGCATGTTTGACTTCCGACAGCTCCCCTCTCGAATTCTCCACGGCGATCGCCAGACGCATCGGCGGGAGTGACTCGGGGAGCTTGACAGCAAGCGCAACCGTACAGGTGTGGCCATCGCAGGAGACATCGCCCGCGCGCACTTCGAAATCAAAGTCGCTTGGTGCCTGCAAGGCCAGCAGCGAGGCCAGGACGCGGGAATCGAGATCAGAGACCGTGCGGCGGCCGTGGGGCGCGTGGACGCGCAGTTGGCCGATCAGCGGACGATGGTCCACCGCGGCATCAGCAGGAGCGGGCTTGGTCGGGGCAGCCGGGGAGTGATCGGCGCGTATCGGCGCCGCCAAGGTACTGACCAGGATCATTGCCGGAACAAGCGCTCCGAGTCGCATCCCACGTCCTCCGCTGTTGGCGAGCAGAGAATAGAGTAAGCCTGTATCGGGGGTTTGTCGAGTTCTGACGGTTGTCGGGGGTCGGGTGTCGGGCGTCGGAGCCTCAAGACAACCGGGGTTACGACCCCCGACCCCCGACCCCCGACCCCCTCAAATCGCGTTCACGATCTCTTCGCTCAGACCCTTCCACCGGCGAAGGTAGGCACGGCGGTCGGCGTTGTATTTGTCGACGAGTTGCTGGTACTCGTCGCTCCTCCCCTGCCGCTCGTACATCATTTTCGGCCGCAGGTAATCGGCGTCATCGATCTCGGGCACTTCGGTTGCCACGAGGTAGCCGAAGTCGGCATCCCGTTCCCACCTGATGGTTCCCTCGGCGATCGCCTTCACGACGGCTGACGAGTGCTGGATCTTCACCTTCTTCGAGCGCTCATCCTTCTCATCGCCGCCGATGCGTCCGGTGTTCATCAGATAGACATCCATGGGACTGGCCTTCATCAGTTCCAGCATGCGGTTGCCCTGAAAGGCATGGAGCAGCGGGAAGAAAGGGTTTGTCCCCGGCACGCGAAGCGACTTACCCGCTTCCGCGGCACCGCCGGCGCTCGTTCCCTTCGTCTCCCCGAGCATGAAGTACGCGGCGGCGAGCGGACCTTCCAGTTTCGCCACGGCCGGGATGATGTTCTCGTTCCTGTTGAGGATGAGCAGGAAGTCGACGTTATTGACATCACGCGCATCGTAGGCGCCGGCCACGTCATCCATCCGGATCACGGCCCGCCCGTTCGGCGTGTACGACGTGTCGAA
>DATLWH010000954.1:0-6366 GCA_035576505.1 Thermoanaerobaculia bacterium
GGCCGCCTCGCCGACGCGGTTGCGCCGGACAAGGTTCGCGGACGAGAGGCCGTTCAGCATGGCCCTCAGCTCATCCTCGACCTTCGACCAGCGCGCTGCCGTCTCGGCGTCGAGCTGCAACTCCTCCGGCGTCCTGCCGACGGCACCCAATACCGTCGACGAAGCGCCGATGGCGTTGATGGCCGACTGCGCGAACTCCGGATGGACGCTGGCCACGGTCTGGATCGACCGCGCCTCGGCCGGTGCCAACTGCACGTACTCCGGGATCTGCTGACGCAGCGCGCGGAGCTGCTCCACCATCGCTTCCGGGGTGATGCCCGGATCCTGTGCCGCCGCGGCGGCCTTTGTTTGACTGACTGCATTCTGATTCGACACGACAAAAACTCCTTTCTGCCCCGTAGGGCATTGGTTGTGGGGCGCCGCTCGATTTGTCTGCGCAACTCGGGCGTCGTTCCTGGTGAACGTCATGAGCGAAGCGTCGCAAACCGCCCGCTCGCCTCCCCCCGAGGCCGCGGACCTCGGAGGATTCCTCATGAGGCTGGAGGAGCTACCGCTCAACTCCACTTACCACTGACGCGGCGGCCCCTTGCACAAGCCCGACGAATCAGTACCTCACTCGAGAACGGCCTTATACGACCGACCGTCTCTGGGCTCGGGAACCGGACGCCATGGATTCATCCGTCACCTCTGCCTTATGAGCAAAGTGAACCCAGGGAAGAGCGATGTCAAGGCTTTGGGGCTGTTACAAGTTTTGGGTGCAAGTTGTAACAAGTAGGCGGTTCTGTGAACGACGTTCGCACGTGGTGCACAGCACATGAGCGACTCCCTCGCACAAGCGGAGCACCAACGCGCGCCATCGGCACAGTCATCCACACTGTTCGTCCCATTGTCATCCTGAGCCTGCCCCTTCGGCTTCGCTCAGGGCAGGCTACGCCGCTGAACGAGCGTAGTGAGCGAAGAGCGGCGGAGGACGGCGAAGGATCTCCAGTGGCAGCGCCTGGGGCAGAAGCGAAACTGTGGTTTTCTGTGAGGAAGGTCTACCGTCTAAGGGGATGGATTATCCAGCCTGGGCGATCAATGACAAACCCGTGCGGCGCTTCTGCCCCATGCCGCGCATCTGGAGATCCTTCGGCGTCCTCCGCCGCATGTCGCTCGCTACGCTCGCTCGTCGGCTGCGGCAGCCTCAGGATGGCAATTTGGCCGTTGGGCAACGGAGTTTTCACAACCTCTCAGGACGACAGCTTGGATGACAGCTCAACACTCATCGCTCGTCAACTCGCTCCACACGGCAGCTGTGCTGGAACGCAACCTCGATCAGCGCCGTTCTCCCGGCGTGCTGCATCCTCACGAATGGCGCCGCCCGCCTAGCCATTGCCGAAACGAGCATACACATTGAAAACCGACGCTTCGACAATGACCTCGCTGTACTCTTTTGGTGACACTCGATCAATGTCGATGCTCACCTCTTCAATGTCGATGCTCACGTTTTCAATGTCGAAGCCCAGATTCTCAATGTCGATGCCCGCGTTTTCAATGTCGATGCCCAATGTCTCAATGTCGAAGCTCGCGTCTTCAATGTCGATGCCCAACCTTTCAATGTCGAAGCTCAGGTTTCAATGTCGATGCCCGACGTTTCAATGTCGATGCCCAGCCTTTCAATGTCGAAACTCAAAATTCAATGTCGAAGCCAGCGTTTTGAATGACGAAGCGCCCGCCGCCCGATGCAAGGCAGTCCTTTCGCCCTCGCGAAGGCAAAGGCCTGCCAGCGTCACAGCCGCCGGCGGTTTGATGAGCTGGCAAGCTACCACCGTGTTCCGATAACCGATCGTTGCCACACCTCCGCCTCTCGAATGCCTGATCACGCGCCGCGCACGACGATCAACGGACGACAGGCAACCCATGGCCGAAGGCCGTGCCATGCACGCCGGAGGCGTCCGGTAGATTAGCCGGTGGCAAGCGCCGAAGGACGCGCCGCCACCGGATACTGGGTCACCACCATGTTGCACCCCGGCAGGGGTGCCGGAGGGTCCACGCATGGCGTCAATTGGAGGGCGTTTCCTGGTGACGCGCGTTTTGTCCGCGACCCCTGCCGGGGTCGGCGATGGAGGACGTCCGATACCGGTGGCGGCGCGTCCTGCGGCGCTTGCCACCGGCTAATCTACGGCACGCCTCCGGCGTGGCCCATGGAATCATCCCCGGCAAGAGTGCCAAACGCCAACGCGTGCCGCCGGCCGCACAGAATCATTGCCACGCCGGCCCCCTACGGCCACCCCAACGCCTCGGCCAGCCCCGGCAGCCCCGACGCAAGCTCCTCCGCATGGGCGGAGGCCACATCCTCCAGCTCCCGCGCCAGCACCGCATCGACCGAGGTCTTCTCCCGCCGCGCCAGCTCCCGCAGCACGTCCCGCTGATACCGCGGAACCCGCGCCCGCAGCTCCACCAGCCGGATCGCCTCCGGCAGCAGCGCCGCCGCATTCTCCCCCGAGGGCATCTTCGATCGCCGACTGCTCCCACACCAGCATCGCCGCCGCCATCAGCTCTTCCTTGCTCACCCGCGGCCCGAGGGCCGTCGAAACCGCTACAATCACCCCATCATCAATGTCCCGCTTCAGCTCCGCCAGCGTGGTCCCTGAGGAAGCTCCTAATGGCTGCTGGACTGACGCAGGCGCAGCTTGCCGAAAGCGCCCGTACCAGCACTCCATTCATCAGTCAGCTCGAGCGGGGCGTGACGACGCCCACCCTCGGGATGCTGCTTCGCTTAGCGGATGCCCTTGAATGCCGGCACTCGAACTCATTAAGGTCTTCGATCGTGGTCCGCATATTTCACCCAAGTCGCGTAAAGATTGATGATGCGAATACTGCACGTTTGTATATTTCGCTAGCCGGACGCGCGTTCCTCGTCATCGAAGATGAACATGGCGCGAGCCTTCGCCGCAATTTCAGGCGGAAGGTTCTCGATGTCTTCCAATCTGTCGCCTTGCCCCCACGTTGCGAACGTGTGTAGTTGAAAGGCCATCTCCCGATCGATCCCCAAGGCTTCCGCAAATGCCTCCCACCCCAGGCCATTCGCACGCAGTCGCTGCATCTGAGGCTCTGCTGCGACCACATGTGCCAAGTTCCTGACGGTCGATAATGACAAGTCAAGACCTGTCGCACCGGCGATGGTCGAGAGCCGCTCAAGCGTCCGATTCAACTTCTCCAGTTCTGAGGTCACCTTGCCGAGCGACTCTTGTAACTTCGTCGAATGCTCGTCGATGTCGGAGTTCACAATCGCTGACCATAAGTAATCTGACATGTCGATATGAAATATGTCGGTCACATTCTGGTCGGCTCGCCGGTTGAAGTAAGTCACTGTCACGTCAAAGCGAGGCGCACCCTCTTTCCTCACTTTTTCGATCGCCGATCCAATGAAAAACCGAAGGCACTTGCCAGGCGGAAACCATTTTGAGCCGTCCGTCAACAGTTTTGCATTGCTCAGCTTATCAATTGCCGGCTCGATGCGAAACCGCACGTTCTCTGCGGCAATGTCACCAATGTTCGTCACGACGAGCTCAAGCAGCACGCCATGGCGAATATCGACATCGACCGACACGAGCGGCAACACAACGTCTCGTCGATTCCTCACGTCTCTGATTTCATAATCTTCCATGGGCTGTGACTTGAAATTGAAACGTTTGTAGTACCGGTGTTCAATCGTTTCCTGGTGGGGTCCTCGAGAACTCCGCTGCGTCACAATTACGAAGTAAGAATGGCTGACAGAGGCTGGAATCTGAACAATTTCCATGCCGTCAATCCGAGGGGATATGTTAGAGGTCAGAATGCCCTCGATCCGCTCTCTAGTCCATGCGGTGTGGTCCACGCCGATATCTAATCCCGTCGGAAGGCTATCGCGTTCTTCGATGCCGAACACTAGCATTCCGCCATCGGAATTGGCGAATGCAGAGACATCCTTTGCTAGATCGGTTCTGACATGATCGATCTTCTTGTCGAAAACAGCGCGGCTCTTGTAGTCGAGGTGAAGGCTCTCCTGCACCTTGTTTGCTACTAGCGCTTGAAGTTCAGGTATCGTTCGCGGAATCAACATAGGGCAGGATTGTACGCCACACAGTTTGTTAACGGGTTATCCCGCCACATCTCCCGGTTCTTCGGCAGGATGGAGAGTAGTGATCCGGCGTTAGAGTGTGATCCCGCAGGATCTGCCGATTCGGTTCCGCAGTTACCGAATCCGGCTAAGTATCGCTTCATCGATCACCCTCGATCGACGCAGCACGTCATCGATATCGCCGATGTCATCCGCTGTCAGGTCGCCTGAGATTTCCAGGTTCGCGGCTTCAGCCAGGCTTTGCAGGTCGATGGTCGATATCTCCATCAACTTCACGATCGTATCCAGCGGCAGAAACGGGTAACGCTGGCCGGGAATGCGAATGATGGAGTCTTCCATGAACCTCGATTCGTAGTGCTTCGTCTTCGAGGTGGCAAGCGCGAAGAAGACCACGCCGTCGGCTGGCGGCCACTCGCGGTTCAGGATCACGGCGAACTTGTGGCGACCACGCCCCTTGTCCATCTCGGGGTGCCACCATCGGCAAACCGACCCTCGACGCAGCTCTTTGAGCCGGTCAAGGACGAGATTCTTCGGGAACTGGATCACGCGCGCTGCAAGGCAAACAGGAAGTCGCGGTCCTCCTGCTCGGCCTCGACAAACTTGAGCAGGTCTTCGTCGGACTCCCCGAAGAAGAGCTGATACGGGATTGGTTCGGTTCCGCCCGCCTGTCGAACACGATCGGGAACCTGCCACGTGGCGTCAGCGTGGGTGAGGTCAACTAACTCGCCCGCCGAGTACTTTCCATACTCTTCGATGACGTGATCCAGCGCTTCGATATCGGAGGCAGAGAACACTGACATATCAGGTTCGGACGCCGCCGTGAGTACCGGGTTCTTCCCAGGCTCGATCTTCACAGTCCGTTCGAACAGCTCGCGGACGGGCTCGAACTTGGGTCCGTACTCGACCTCGCGGCCCAGGGCATTGTTGAGAAAGTTGAGGGTGTCTGACGGAACGGGTCCGAAGTCCATGCAGACGTAGTGATCGCCAATCACGGGCCGTCCGTACTTCAACAGGTGATACTTGTCCACGTAGTAAAGCAACTTCGCGGCTTTCAACTTGGTGAGGTCGCGAATGCCGCGCGAGGCGAAGTACGCTAACGCGTTGAGGGCCTTGGGGAGCTGAAAGCGGAAGCGGATGTCAGTCATATCTGCCCATTTCCGCGTAACAAAGCGGCATTCCGCATATGCCCGAGGAAGTGGAAGAAACGCGCCAAACGGATGGGAGTTTAATCAGAATCTCGCGGAGAAGCGAGTTCAATCACCTGAGGGCTAACGCGCCTGAGCCCTGCCGGCGGCTGGCCTGCGGCGGCGTCCCGCGGCCGAAGCGCCGAGACGGCGCCTATCCAGCCGGCGAGGACGCCAGCGCTCCGATCGCGAGTCGACTAATGCCCCCGGAGGTTCCAAAATTCGTGCGTCTTCGTCTGGCGCTGCTTTGCCTGCTTGCCTTTCCCATCGTCGCTTCCGCCGACAGCTATTACCTGACCATCGCCGGGAGCGTCGGGAGCTTTCGGACGGATGTTCGGATCTTCAATCCGCCGTCGTCTGACCGGCCGGGAATCAGAACAACGGCTCGGCCTTCGCGAACGCCGTCCACAAAGTCATTCCGAAGGGGCAGGGGGTGGCGTACCGCGATGCGGTGGCCTCGATCTTCGGGGCGACCGGCCTCGGGGCCATCTCGATCAACGCCGATACGCCGCTGATCGTCACCAGCAGGATCTACTCGCAGACCGCCAACGGGACGCTCGGCCAGGGGTTTCACGCGGAGCGGCAGGGCGTCCTGATCCAGTTGCTCGCGGACGCCTCGTTCCGAACGAACATCGGCGCGGTGAAGTTGTCCGGCGAGAGATACTCGAGAGCCCTCGCGACAGAATAATCCTTCGAGATGGTGGCCGAGCCTTGGGCAACCAGCGCAGCCGGCCGTGCCGGCCCGGCAACGCCGATCTGAGCGATGCCCGGGTCATCTTCCAGAGCGAGGTCGGCCTCGGCGTGTACGCGTCGGTGGTCGACAACAGCACCACCGATCCGACCTACTTCGTTGCCATGTCACCCAGCGGCTTTTGACGCTTTCGTTCCATCCCCATTTGTGGCCCCGCCCGGTTTTTGCAAAGATGGGACTTCCGAGGTGAACGGATGTCTGACGATTTTGGGACGGTGAACGTCAAGCGGGGGGATCGGGCGCGGGAGATCGAGGTGTTGCGGCAGCATTACAAGGCCCATCGCGAGACGTTGACGCAGATGGTGCCGGATGCGCCGACCGAGTATCTG
>DATLWH010000955.1:0-6585 GCA_035576505.1 Thermoanaerobaculia bacterium
TGCAGCTCGTAGAGATACCGGACGGTGGACTGGCATCCCGGCTGTGCGGCCGCGGTACCGCAGTGAAGATCCTTGTGCATGCGCGCCTCGGCGTTGTCGATGACGACGCGCGCTGCAGCGATGATCGGGGGCACCTGACCGGTCTCCATGATCGCGGTACGCATCTCGGTAAAGCTTTGGCCGGTCTTGACGAACTTCAAGAGATCGCGAGCCTTGCCGAAGTCCGGTGCGAAAATCGTTTCCAGGTAGTCGACGTTCTCGCTGGCCAGCCGCCACACATCCTCGGTAAGCATCTCGGGGACATGGGAGCGGGAGACCGCACTGAACTTCCCGAATGTATTAAAGAAGTGATCGTGCCCCGACTCGAGAACGGGCCGGAACTGCCGCATCGAGAGCGCGTCCTGCATTAGCCCATAAAGCGAGGAGTAGGGCGCGAGAAGCGTCGATGCCGGCACGATCGACGACGCAGCGGAGGGATTGGCCGCGATCTGCTGCTGGGTAGAGCACTGAGTGATCGTGAGCTTCGCCGAATCGACGCAGATCCCGTCGTCGGCCGCGTAGCGAAGATAGGACTCGGCGTAGACAGAGCCTGAGAGGTGGTTGTGCAGGTCCCCGCCTTTCGGCATGGCCTGCAGCACCTGCCGCAGCATGGCACGGTCGGAGACGTTGAGCGCCGGCTGGGCAAAGGACGCCGTGGCAACGAGTAGCGACAGCAGGGCGAGGCAACGCCACGCGCCCGAGGAGAAACTCTTCATGAATGGACCTCCGTCGATGGAGTGTAACGCGGTGCGGTGGCGCAGTAATAGGCGCTGTTAATGCAGATCAAATGGAACGTGAACTGAGACGAAATAGCATCTCATTAAGCGCAGTGAATAAGCATCAAAATGCGTACCGCTATTCATTCGCGGCGTTGGGCCGGGTGGCGCTCGGAGCGCGGTAGTCGCACTCGGGGCTGTTGCAGTACTCGATGTGACCTTCGCGCTTGGTCTCCTTCTCCAGGAGGTGCGGCGCGGCGCACTTCGGGCACGGCCGCGGCACAGGACGGTTGTTCAGGGCGAAGTCGCATTTCGGATAGCGGGAGCAGGAGAAGAAGATGCCCCGCCGCGAACGGCGCTCGACGAGCTCGCCCTCTTTGCAGGTCGGGCAGGGAACACCGGTCGGTTTCGGGGGACTGCCCTTCCCTCCGCCGATCTTGCGGATGGTCTTGCAGTCGGGATAGCCGGAGCAGGAGAAGAACGGACCGTATCGGCCGGACTTGAGCACCATCTCCTTTCCGCAGTTCTCGCAGGGCGGCTGCGGCTCGGTGGGGATGTCGGCTTTCAGCAGCCGGGGATCCTTGGTGTTCTTGCAGTCGGGATAGCCGGTGCATGCGTAGAACTGTCCGAAGCGCGAACGCTTGAGCTGCATCGGCTTGCCGCATTTGTCACAGATGATCGTCTCGCCCTCAGGCTGTTCGGCGACGTCTCCGCGCGCGGTCTCTTTGGTGTTCTTGCACTCGGGATAGTTCGAGCATGCCAGGAACTCCCCGAAGCGCCCGAACTTGATGGCCATCGGCGCGCCGCATTTCTCGCAGACCTCGTCGGTCTCGACGCCGGTGCGCTTCACTTCGACCATCTCCTTGCCGGCGCGGGCAAGGTCCTTGTTGAACTTCAGCGAGAAATCCCTCATGGCCTCGTGCCACTCCACGCGGCCTTCCTCGATCTCGTCGAGCTTCTCTTCCAGCTCTGCCGTGTACCCTTCATCGATGATGTCGCCGAAGGATTGCTTGAGAAGTCTCGTCACCAACATCCCGAGCTGCGTGGGGAAGAACTTGCCTTCCGACTTGTAGGTGTAGTCGCGGGTCTGAATCGTGGTCATGATCGAACCGTACGTCGACGGCCGGCCAATTCCGTTCTCTTCCAGAGCTTTCACGAGCGTGGCTTCCGTGTAGCGCGGCGGGGGCTGGGTGAAGTTCTGCTTCGTGTCGAGTTTTACGAGCGTGAGCGGCTCACCCTCGTTCATCAGCGGGAGGGCCTTGCTGTTGTCCGGTTTTTCGTCGTCGTCTTCTGCACCATCGACCGAGGCGTCCTGAAACACAGCCAGGAAGCCCGCAAACCTGAGAACTTCACCAGAAGCCCGCAGCAGGTAGGCACCGTTGCGGACATCGACGTCGGTAACATCAAAGAGCGCCGGCTTCATCTGCGAAGCGACGAAGCGGTCCCAGATCAATTTGTAGAGGTTGTACTCCTCCCGCGTAAGGTGATCCTTGATGGCATCGGGATCGAATTCGAGCGAGGTGGGACGGACGGCCTCGTGCGCTTCCTGAGCCTGTGCAGCTTTCTTGACACGATATACGTTCGGCTTTTCCGGGAGAATATCAGCCCCGTATTTCGTGCTGATATATTGTCTCACCTCGGTGATGGCGTCATCGCTGATGCGGACCGAGTCGGTACGCATGTACGTAATGAGACCGACGTGGCCGAAGGCACCGAGCTCCTTGCCTTCGTACAGTTTCTGGGCAATCTGCATCGTCCGCTTCACCGGATACTTGAAGCGGTTGTAGGCGGTGCGCTGCAACGTCGAGGTGATGAATGGCGCGGCGGCTGTCTGGCGCTTCTCCTTGCGGGCGATCGTCTCAACCGCGAAGCTTCCGGACTTCAGGGCCGCTTCGATGACGCGCGCCTGTTCCTCGTTGGTGACGTCTGCTTTCTTCCCATCGATCTTCGTCAGCTTGGCGATGAACTGCGGCGGGACTCCGGCAGCGAGTTGGGCCGCGAACGTCCAGTACTCTTCCGCCACAAACGCTTTGATCGACTCCTCGCGGTCGACGATCATCTTCATGGCCACCGACTGGACCCGGCCGGCGGAGAGGCCGCGGCGGACTTTGTCCCAGAGAAGAGGGGAGAGCTTGTAACCGACCAGGCGGTCGAGAACGCGCCGTGCCTGCTGCGCGTTCACCTTATTCATGTCGATCTCGGTCGGCTGATCGATGGCTTTCCGGACGGCGTTCTTCGTGATCTCGTGAAACAGGATGCGCCGGACCTTGGTGGAGTCGTTGCCGAGGAGCTTCATGACGTGCCAGCCGATCGCTTCCCCTTCGCGATCAGGGTCGGAGGCGATATAGACGACGGTGGCCTTCTTCGCCGCCGCCCGGAGCTCGCTGACGACCTTCTCTTTGCCTTCGAGCACCTCGTAGGTCGGCTCGAACGTTACCTCGTCGACGCCCAGCTCGCTCTTTGGCAGATCGCGGACGTGGCCGACGGAAGCTTTGACGATGTAGTCGCTGCCGATGAACTTGTTGATCGTCTTCGCTTTCGCGGGAGACTCGACGATGACGAGGTTTTTGGCCATTGCGGAACGCCCCAAACTTCCACGGCGACGCCGGAATTCCTCGCGTGCGCATGATGCGCGCGCGTGCGTACGGTGGCGCGTCGACCGCGGCCGGGACGATAACACCGCGCCGCCAGAAGGCCAAAATAACTACGCTCGGTAGAATCCAGGCAGCGAGTCTGCGCTGCAAATTTGATCGGGCGAAGGGGGCGGACAAGCCCAGGGGAGACCGGCGCAACGGCCGGGCCGGCTACTCCTCTTCTTCTTCGTCTCCGCCGCCGGCAGCCTTGTACTTTTTCGTCTTGTTGTAGAGCGTCTTGTAGGAGATGCCCAGGATCTCGGCGGTCTTGCGGCGGTCGCCGTCCGTCATCGTCAGCGTCTCTTCGATCACGATGCGCTCCACCTCTTCCATCGGCTGCCCGAGGGGGATCGTCACACCGTTCTTCACGCGGCGCTTGCGGGCGCTGAGGAGCTTATCCGGAAGGCACTCCACGGTCAGGCTGTTTCCGCGGGCCATGATGAAGGCGCGGTTGATCACGTTGCGGAGCTCACGCACATTGCCGGGCCATTCGTACTGCTGCAAGGCCTCGACAAAGTCCGCCTCGATGTTTTCGACCTTCTTTTCCTCCGTCTCGTTCAACTTCTGCAGGAAGAAGTGCGAGAAGAGCGGGATGTCCTCCAACCGCTCACGAAGCGGCGGAACTTCGATGGGGAAGACGTTGAGCCGGTAGTACAGGTCCTCGCGCATCTTTCCGTCGACGATGGCCTTCTGCGGATCGCGGTTCGACGCGGCGATGACACGAGCCTCGATATAGATCTCCTCGTTGCCTCCGACACGGCGGAACTTCCCTTCCTCGAGTACACGGAGGAGCTTGACCTGCAGCTCGATCGGCATCTCCGTGATCTCGTCGAGGAAGATCGTGCCGCCCTTGGCCACTTCGAAGTAGCCCTCGCGGCGCTTGATGGCGTTCGTGAAAGCACCTTTCTCGTGACCGAAGATCTCCGATTCGATGAGAGTCGGTGAAATGGCGCCGCAGTTGAAGGCAATGAATGGCTTGAGCCGCCTGCGCGACAAGGAGTGAATCGTGTTGGCGACCACCTCTTTGCCGGAGCCGGACTCGCCGACGATGAAGACGTTGGCGTCGGTGTTGGCAACCATCTCAATCTCTTCGAACAGCTTCTGCATCCGCAGCGACTTGCCGACGAGATGGCCGAGTGCGCCCATCTTCTGGAGCTGACGACGAAGCTCGAGGATCTCCTGCTTCATCATCTGCTTGTCTTCGACGGACTTCAGGATGACCTGCAGACGGGGGAGGTCGACCGGTTTGGTGACGTAGTCCTCGGCGCCGACTTTGAGCGCTTTGACCGCTGAATCGACCGTAGCGTGGCCGGTGAGGATCACGACCGAGACATCGGGATAGGTCTCCTTGATGCGGTGCAGCAGATCGAGACCGGAACCGTCGGGAAGCTTGAGGTCGACGATGGCGACGTCGGGGACCATCCTGGAAACGGATGTCCAACCGGCCTTGAGGGTGTCGGCGACTTCCGCTTCGTAACCCCACTCTTCGACCACGTCGGCCATCCCCGCGCTGGTCGCGCGGTCATCATCAACGATGAGCACTTTCTTCATTTATCCACCTGGAAAGGAGAGCCTAATCGAGACCTTATCACGATCCTCCACAGCGTTCAGCTCGCCGCCATAGGTTTCGGCGATGAGCCGCGCCGCAGCGAGAGAGAGGTCGGCATGACCTAGCGCATCCGTATAGTAGAACTTGAAAATCTTCGTCACCTCGAAGTCCTTTGACGCCGGGATTCCCGTGACCACGATGGAGAGCCGCCGAGGAGCTCTTTCGACAGTAACCACGCGCCCGTCATCGATCAGCACCTGTGACGCGCCCTCGAAAAACATTTTGAGGGCCTGGCGAATTCTGGAGTCATGCCCGAGGACATTGAACGTACCGCAAGCACCGTTGCCGCCGATCTCCCATGAGGCGTCAGCCGCGGCCTCGGAACAGAGTCGACCGAGGTCGACCTCCTGCGGTTCTCCTTCGCCCTTCGGCGGCGTGGAAAGGACGAAGAACGTGTCGAAGATGCGCGCCATGCGGCGGAGCTCCAACTCGATCGACTTGGCGTAGGCGTTGACCTTCTCGTCCTCGCCGCCGGCGAGCTTCGAGACGCGAATCCGCAGAAGCTCGAGGTTGAGCACGGCGACGTTCAACGGCGTCTTCAGATCGTGCGCCGTATCGCTGCTGCGGCGGAAGTTCGTCGCGGCAAAACTGTCGAGCCAGGATTCCATGGTCACCGAGACGTTGCGCAAAGCGATGCAAGCTTAGCGCCGCTCTCTGAAGAGTATGGTCAGTGATCGCGTCCGATGCCGATCATGGCCACCGACTCCTCGAGTCGTGCCTCTACGCGATTGAACTCCGGGTCGTGCGAAGAGAGATACTGCAGCTCTTTCTCCGCGGCGATCCGCTCGGCTTCCGCGGCGACAGGATCGATTTCACTCGCCAGCACACCCCGTTCGGCCAGAACGATGACGCGATCCGGCAACACCTCGGCGAAGCCCCACGACAGAACGAGACGATGCACGGTGCCGCCGCTGCGGTAGCGCATCTGACCGATCTTCAGCGTCGTCAGAAGCGGCGTGTGGCCCGGGAGCACACCGATCTCGCCGTCGCTTGCCGGCAGGACGACCTCGTCGACCTCTGTGTCGATGATCTTCCGCTCGCGTGTGACGACGGTGAGATTGATTTTCGTCGGAAGAGCGTCAGCCATCCGGACTCCTTACGCCGCCTCTTTCTTCATCTGCTCGGCACGCTCGAGCACCTGCTCGATCGTCCCCATGAGCAGGAAAGCCTGCTCCGGAATGTCGTCGTGCTTGCCTTCCACGATCTCGCGGAAGCCTTTGATCGTGTCGGCAATCTTGACGTACTGGCCCTTGATGCCGGTGAACTGTTCCGCAACGTGAAACGGCTGCGACAGGAAGCGCTGAATCTTTCGGGCACGATTGACGATGACGCGGTCTTCTTCCGAAAGCTCGTCGATGCCGAGGATGGCGATGATGTCCTGCAAATCCTTGTACTTCTGCAAAACAGCCTGCACGGCGCGGGCGGTGTTGTAGTGCTCATCACCGAGAATGCGCGGATCGAGAATCTTGGAGGTCGAGGCCAGCGGGTCGACGGCAGGATAAATGCCGAGCTCCGCGATCTGCCGTGAGAGAACCGAGGTGGCATCGAGATGGGCAAAGGCCGTGGCCGGCGCCGGATCGGTCAGATC
>DATLWH010000956.1:0-5177 GCA_035576505.1 Thermoanaerobaculia bacterium
ACCCCCACACTCACACAACGAGCACAGGACACTCGCTACGCTGCACGATTCGATCGGTCGTCGTTCCCCGGAATCGATCCGTGACTCCGCGGCTGCGCTGGCCACCCGCCACAATCAGATCGGCTCCCGCGATCGCGGCGAAGTCTGCCATGTGCTCGGCGGACCATCCCGCGTCCACGAGCCGTAGCTCGCAGCGGTCGACGAGCTCCGCCGGCAACCACCGCCGCAGCCGCATCAGACGCTCCGCCGCCTCGATGGGACGTTCTTCCTCGCGAGGGTTGAGGAGAATGAGGCGCGCCTCCGGCGCCATGGCCGCGGCGATGCGCAGCGCGGCCGCACATTCCGGCGACTGGTCGACGATGCACACGACCTTATGGATCGCCAGCGACTCGTGATCGGCCGCGGCCATGCTGACGGCCATGACCGGAATCGAGACGGCGCGCATGACGCTCTCGCACACCGATCCGACGATCAGCCTGCGGACGCCCGTTCTGCCCTGCGTTCCCATCACCAGAAGGCCGGCGCCACATTCCCTGGCCTCCTTGACGATGGCGGAGATCGGGGAGTCGACGATCACGCGCGCGTCGAAGGGAACGCACGTCGAGACGTTCTCCTCCACGTGCGCGACCAATCTCTCCTGCGCGGCCGCAATCGAGTTGCCCATGCGTCCACTGGCGAGCGACGCCTCCAGCTTCCTCTCATCATCGAAAGGCGGAATGAACTCGTCGGCATAGACGACGATGAGCCGCGCCACGAGCCGTTCCGCGATCGCCGAGGCGTAACGGAGCGCGTGTGCCGCCGCTTTGCTGAAGTCCGTGGCCACGAGAATGAGGTTCGGTCGGAATGTGTCCATGAGTCCCTCCCTCATCATCAGTTTGCCGCGCGGCACGACGAAAGTCGGTCGTCGTCGTCACCCAACGTCGTGACGTTTCTCACGCGGCCGGACGTTTCTTGTAGGCGATGTACGGGCGGGCAAGCTGGCGGAGGCTCCAGTTTCTCGCCGCATAGATGTGGTCCCGGAGAGTCGGCTCGATCAGGGCCGCCGCCTCTTCCGGCTGAACGACGAGGGACACTTCGATCGGCAGGATGCCCACCGGCAAACGAGCCCTGCGGCAACTCTCGTGCAGGTAGGCGAAGACCTCGTTCATCGCTTCGGGATCGGGAGGCGAAACGCTTTCCATCTCGCTGCCGACCGTGGGGCGGAAGATGCAGACCGTGGGGAAGGCGCCGGCCGACACGATGCGGTCGATGCCGCGCTTGGTGGCCTCGATCGATTCGACGCCGGCGATGATCTCGCCGGAAACGCGTCCCCGTCCGAGCTTTCTGGCCGTGTACTCCATCGCTTCGAAAAATGCGTGCTGCCCGACCGTCTGCTCCTTGCCCGGACAGAGACGGGCGAAGACTTCGGGGTCCTCGAATTCGTAGCAGAACGAGAAGTGGTCAGTGCCCGCGTCGATCAACTCATCGTACTCATGGAACTGCGCGCGCGGCACCGGCACGGCCTGAATGCCGATGAAGCCGCCGACCTTTTCGCGCACGGCGCGGACGAACGGTTCGCATTGCCGAAGGCCGTGAATGACCTCGCGGTCGGGCCGGTCTTCGTAGTGGTAGCCGGTGTTGAAGTGCGTGAAGATGGCTCCTGACTCGTCGCGCGCCGCCTGCGCCACCTCGACCACATCCCGCCAGTTCTTTCGCGACTCCTCGGCCGTGCCGACGTTCTTGCCGGTCGTGCAGAACTTGCACGCCACCGAGGGCGACCAGGTCCAGTAGAGACAACGGTTGGAAACGTAGACGGCCAGATAGTTGCCCTGCAGAACGCCGATGCGGCTCATCTCCACGCCCGACGTCGTGCGGCGCGAGTACCAGGCCGGCTCTTCCGGAATACGTACCGGATACTCTTCCGCGTTCCGTCCGTCGAGAACGAAATAGCCGTCGTCGCGTTTCTGGAGAGTGAACGGGGATCGATGGGCGAAGGCTTCGACCACCGGTACGTTGACCCATATGTCCTTCGGCCTGGCCGGAATGACGATCTCCAGCCCCGATCCCAGACCTGCGCGCGTGCGGCTGATCCGACGCCCATCGTTGGTGCGGCAGGAGAGACCAATCACCATCCCTCGGCAGAACAGTTCGATCTCGAGCTCTACGGCTTTGAGCATGAAACGAGTGAACGCCGAGGCCGCTCCACGACCGTATGACGGCCGTCACATTGATGTGTGACGTCGTCTACCACACGCCGGCGAAGGGGGATCGAGAATGTCTGCGTGATTAGTGGATCAGTAGATTAGTGGATCAGTGGATCAGTGGATTCGTAGATCAGTGGACCAGCACGGCAACGTGGCGCAGAAGCGGCAATCTTCCTGATCAACCAATCCACGAATCCACCGATCTCGGAGTAGATCAAGTGATTAGTAGATCAGGGAACAGAAACAAACCAGCCACCAATCTACGAATCCACTAATCCACTGCTCCACTAATCCACTGCTCCACTAATCCACTGCTTCTCGGAGGAAACCATGCCGCGAATCGAATCGAACCCGGAGACCCTTACCCGCAGCGGAGCGATCGATTTGCTCCGCGCTGAGCTCATGAAGCTGGCCGGTGACGACGCCTCGATCTGCAAGATCGCCGCGGAGAAAAACATCTTCTGCCGCGGCCTGCATCGCCACAGCGACGCCGAGCTGCGTCGGCAGTTCCCCTGGATCAGTGCCAAAAACCCCCGCATGCCTCGGGCGGAGATGGAGGATCTGCTGGACCGCTGGCAACTGGCCCGTCAGGAAGTCGATCAACTGCCCACCGCCTGCGACGTTCAGCAGCGCGAGCACGACGGCTGCCGCGGCTGGGACGACTTCTCCGACGAGGAGCTCTCGCGCTTCTGCCTCGAGCTGGCCGGACGCAAGGTCGTCGTGGCGGCACAGCCGCCGGCGTAGGTTGCCCGACCCTCCGCCAAGCGGCGCGAGCGAACGTTCAGCCACGCGCGCTGTCACCGGCCCGGAGGTCATGGATCACAGCTTCAGGGGGACATAGAGACGTACCTTTTCCGGAAAAGGAGACGTGAATCATGCGCAAAAAACTCTTCTGGATCGGCTGTGCGGCTCTCATTGCCATCCTGTTGATCGCAGGAACGGAGATGTTTCTGCAGCAGGACCTCCCCACCCTGAACCCCTGGAAGCTGGCGTTGCTGGCAGGGGCGCTTCTTCTGGTGGTCTTCTCGCGGAATCGCGACGAGGTACTGAAGCACAAGCTCGTGTGATGCGCGGCTTCGCCGCGTTGCCGGTCGTCGGTTGACGATTGGGGGTTGACGGCGCGGTTGCAGGTCACAAAGCTGGATCGAGCTCGGACGCGACGCCGTCGCGAATCGAGACCGGCGCTGGTTGCCAAGGCTCCGTCAAACAGGAGCGCAACGAGCGGACACGAATCCGGAAGGCGGAGGCTCAGGTCCAGAGCGCGGGAGCTGGGCACAAGACAACCGGAGCCCGCCCGCGCGGGCTCCGGTTGCACTTCACTTCACCCCGCCTCTCACCCCACCGGCAGCTTCGGCTCCATCTCCACCTGCGGCGTGCCGTCGACCGGCGCCGTGGCCAGATCCTTGCCCGCCTTGAAGGTGGCCGAGACCTCGTCGAGCGTTGCCACGAAGACCGTCAGCAAGGCCCGCCACGTCTTCGGAATCAGCAGGACCGTCGACAACGCCACCAGCATCGGCCGGGCCGGTGCGTACACCGCCATCACGCGCGCGGTCCGCGTCTCCAGCGTCTGCACCGCGCCCTTCGAGGCCAGGACCAGGATGTCGAACTCCCTCACGCCGCGGTCGATGCTCTTGAACGAGATGCTCTGTCCACCTTCGCTGTGTTCAAATCCAGTGCTCATCGGTTCCTCACAAATGGCCGCGTCGGGTGAACGCGGCCAATGCGCGGGCGCGTCGCCGCGCCCGCGCTGCTCACGGGTTTGTCTTAGCGGCTCGTGACGATGGCCGGACGATTCGGCCATATGTCCGCAGGAGCCGGTTTCACAGGACCGGATGTCGAGAGCGAGACCATGGGCGCGGACGGGACGATGATGCCCACCTCCACCCACGCGTCGCGCACGATGCTCTGCACCTGCCCGCCCACGCCGTACAACTCACCGGCAACCGCCACCGTGGCGTTGGCGAAGTCCTGAAACTCCGCCCTGGAGGAAAGGCGCTTGTCCACCACCTCGTACCAGATGTCTCCCGGCTTGTCCCACGAGTACCCGCCAATCCCCGTTGCGGACAGGAAGAAGGCGCGATTGGGGATGCCTGAGTTGATGTGGACGCCGCCGTTGTCGTCGGGCGAGTCGACGTAGTCGCGCATGTGCGCCGGCTGGGGATCCTTCCCCAGCACCGGGTCGTCATACGCCGTCCCCGGCGCGGCCATGGAGCGAATGGCCTTGCCGTGGACCTCGGGGCCGAGCAGAGGGCCGCCGATGAGCCAGTCCGACATGGCCGACGTCTGAAGAAGACGGTGCTGCTTGGTCATCATGCCGACCACGTCGGAGATGCTCTCGTTGAGCGCGCCGGACTGGCCGTGGTACTGCAGCTTCGCGCTGAACTGCGTCATGCCGTGCGTCAGCTCTCGCGACGTCAGACGTGAATCGGAGGAAGAGCTTTCCGTCACCGTCGCCGTAGACCATCTGTTTGCCGTTCCACATGGCGTTGTCGTAGTTCTGGCCGTAGTGGACGGTGGAGACGAGCGGCATGCCGCGGTCGTCGATGGAGTTGCGGCCGAAGACCTTGTGGAGAAAGTCGTACGTTTCGCCGGAGTATTCGAACGCTTCCCGCACCTCGACGTCCATGCCGGGTTTCAGAGGGGACAACTCTCCGAACACCGGCCGGCCGGGAAGAAACTGGTGGTTGAGGGCGTCGTAGATCTTGCGCTGCTTGGTCGTACGAACGACGGGTTTGCGCGGCGCCGTGAGCGACTGCTCGCGCTCCTGCACGATCCTTGACGTTTGAATCAACGTGGCCGCGATGTTCCGGCGGTCTTTGTCACTGCCGTGCTCGGCCACGCTGCGCTGCATGTGCGGCGGAATGACCGAACAGAACGTCTGATGTATGTTTCGCATGACACGAAACTCCTCTCATTAGCCTGTCTGGGGTCCGTGTTGGGCACGACCGCGCTTCCAGGCGCGGCCGTGCCGGTTCAACTGCTACGCGTTACTGC
>DATLWH010000957.1:0-6959 GCA_035576505.1 Thermoanaerobaculia bacterium
CCGATCTCGAGGTCGAAGGGAACAGACTGCGCCTGCGCGGAGAAGGCAATCGCGAGGAGCGCGGCGGAAAGGGAGGCTGTGAGGATTCTTTTCATCTCGGCCTACTTCAGCAGTTGCGGATCGCGGTTGGAGCCGTGGACAGCCACGTGGCACGTCGTGCAGTTCTGGAACCGTGGGCTGTTGAGGTTGTGGAACGACGGCGGCTGTGAGCCGAGAGTGCCGGCGCCGATCGGTGAGTGACACTCGAGGCAGAGCTGCGCAACCCGGGCGCGCTTGAGCTGCTTCGGATTCGAGGAGCCGTGCGGTTCGTGGCAGGTCATGCAGTCGCCGGCGGCGAGGGCGCCGTGCTGGAAGACGAACGGGCCGCGCTTGTCGGCGTGGCAGGCCAGACAGGGAAGCTCGCCGGCGCGCGTGGTGCGCAGGTTGTCTCTTCCCGGCAGCCCGTGTGGCTCGTGACACGACGAGCACTCCATGCCGCCGCGCCCGAGACGATGCGCGTACGGTTTGTTGCGGAACGATGCCACCTGGGTCATGTGGCAGTTGTCGCAGAGGGCGAGCTGTTTCTTCGCCAGAAGGTGCGGAGCGTGGGGCTCCGATGCGTGGATGGAGTGGCAGGTGAGGCAGTTCACCGTCGCGGAGTTCGCATGAACGCCAGCGTGACGCGAGACCTTGTCCGAGGCGAGGTCGTGGCAGGAGAGGCAGGTCTTGTTCGCGCCTGCGAGACCGACCGGCTTGTAGATCTTGTCCTTGTCTCCGCCGGCCTCGATGTGCGCCTTGCCGTCGCCGTGGCATGACTCGCAGACGGTGCTCGGCACTTCGCCTTTTTTGGCTTGACCGTGCGCGTGCGCCGTCGCGGCAACGGCCTTCATGGCGTCGTGGCAGTCGGTGCAGGCGGGGAGGGCCGTTGATTCGGCAGCAGCAGCGGGCGGGGCAGTGGTCGTTGCCGGAGGCGTTGCCGGTGGCGTCGCTTGTGTCGTCGTCTGTTCAGGAACCGGCGGCTGCGTCGTCGTCTGCTGCGCGCGGGCCAGGCCGGGCGACAGAGCGAGAAAGAGCACGAGGGTCGCCAGCCCGGACCAAGGATGTCTCATCACAAATCTCCTGACGCGTTGAGGGGGCCTTTGCGGCCCCCTCGATTTTTGCGCTCGTTTTACCGGGCGTGAACCTTCTCGACTGCCCAGTCCTTACCGGTGCTGTGGCATGTCGCACACGCTTCGGATGGAACGGTGGCGCCGGGGAATGTGACGGAGTTGAGGTAGGCGTGCGCCGCGGTGTCCTTGCTGTCGTGACAGCCGAGGCAGGCCGCCGTGGCCGGTCCCTGGATCGTGAAGAAGTCGCGCGGCGTGGTCACCGACGCGATTCCCGACGGCAGCGGAAGCGTATAGGAGGTACCCACGTGGCACTTCGCGCAGTTCCGGGTATCGCCGGGGAAGCGGACATCGTTGAAGTTCGTACCGCTCACCGTGAAGTCATTCGTGAGGTTATCGCCGGTGTGAATGCGGTGAATGAAGTGCTGGAACGAGATCGACTCGGCCGGGTCGCCTGCCGCTCTCTTCGAGATGTCGCTGTTGGTCGGGTTGTGGCAGATCACGCACTCTTCGGTGACCATGCGCTGCCCGCCGTGGAGGCCGAGCACATCGTGGCAGCTGTTGCACTGCGCGACGGCGACGACGGTGCGCCGCGGGGTTACGGCGGTGCCGGTCACGGCGAAGTACTTGATCGGGTTGACGGCGAACTCGCGCTGGGTCGTGTCGGCCGTGCCGTTGAAGTGCTTGAGCGTCGTGTTCCGGGCTGTGTCGGCGCTGACCGTCCAGGTACCGGTGCTATTGGCCGGAATGACGCCGATGAAGGTGTAGGTGGTCAGACCGGTGGTGGCGTTGTACGTTGCGGGCTTGGCCACGGTGGCGATGGCGCTCTCGCGGAAGAAGGTCGAATAGTTGCTGGTGGGGCCGGCCAGGATCGGCGCGAAGGTGGTGAGCTTCGTGCCGTCGACCGGGGTGCCGTCGCCGTTCTTGATGGCGTAGACGACGGTCGGGCTCTTGCCCGGGGCGGCGTTCGTGACGCTGACGACGGTCGAGGTGAGCCCTTTGAGCTGCTTCGACTTCAGCGGGACCGTGTGTGCCGCCTTGATCGAGGCGTCGAACTCCTGGCCGCTGTCGGGCGTGTGGCACGAGGAGCAGGCGCTGTCGTCGGCCTGCGGGCCGGCCACGTGATTCTTGCCGGTGACCCAATCGATGTCGTCGTGGCAGGAGCCGCAAGCGGCGCGGGTCGGATTGGAGTACCAGACGCTCGCCTGCGCCGGCTTGGCGGCCGGGTTCGTTCCTTCATGGCAGAACGCGCAGTTGGTGACCTCGTTGCCGATCGGGAACTTGACGGTCGAGAAATCGTTCACGGCCTGTCCGAAGCCGATGATCTGATACGGCGTACCCGCTTTCACGCTCGGCAGATTGGCGCCGTCGTGGATCTTGTGAATCAGGACCTTGAAGTCGACGGTGTTGCCGGTGTCGGGATCGATGGTCTGCGGCTGATGGCAGAGCGCGCAGAGCTTCGGATCCTGGCGTGCGCCGCCGTGTGCGCTGAGCGGATCGTGGCAGTTGTTGCAGCTCGTGGCCAGGTTGATCTTGTCCCACTTGTCGGTCACGGCGACACCGTCAGGCCGGAAGTCGTATTCGACATTGGCGTAGTAGTTCTTCGCCAGCGCCGGATCGATTCCCGGGACGGCGCCGAGGGCGCGCGTCGCGTAGATGCCGAGGGTGTGCGTCTTGGTCTGGTCGAAGCCCGAGGGGAGCACGGTCTTGAAGATGAACTTCGCATGACCGGTCTCGAGATCGGTGAAGGCTCCGGTATCGGTACCTGCCTGAATCGCGGTCACGTTGGGATGCGGGCTGTTCGCCGGCGTCGTCACGCTCCTCGTTGTGTAGGCGGTGTACTGGCGCGTGGCCGGGCTGTACCAGGAGAGGATGAAGCTGACCGAGATCGCGCCCGGCGTGACCTTGCCGAGCCGGTCGAGCGGCTGGTCGAGGCTGTCAGTCAGGCTGATGTCGACGACCGGCTTCCGGTCGCTGCCGATCGTGACCGAGTTGACGATGATCTTCAGACCCGGTCGGATGAAGGCGAGGTCGCTGGCCGTGGCATACGCCTCGACCTGATTGGGGCTGAAGCGCGGCTGCGAAGCGGCCGCGGGGGGAGCGGCGGATCTGGTCCGCCCGGCCGGTTGCGCCACCAGGGGCGAAACGGCGAGTAGTGCGGCCGCCGACATGACGATCACGGCGCGCTTCATTCCTGTGTTCATGCGATCCTCCATGGGTCTGTTTTCAAACGTTCGTATATCACTGCGCATACCGTAAGGCCTCACCCTGAAGGGTGACCATGTTCATACGCACTGTTGGCGTGTGACGATCATCACATCGCGCGAGCACCGGCTGTCACTTCCCGCGCATCGGGCTTAGGGTGTGACGTTCATCACGACGGCTCGTGATTGGGGGTACCGAGCCATAGGGCGCTTTTCAATATGTTCCCATTCGCATGAAAAAGCGAACTGTGTTCCCAATTGCACTCGTCCTTCTTGGTATTTTGTGTCTCTTTGCCGGCACCTATGACGGTCTGGCCATCGCTCCGGCCGAGCAGCACATGGGCGATGTTCAACGGATCATGTACATCCACGTGCCGACGGCCTGGACGTCGATGCTGGTGCTGACGTGGGCGTTCGTCTGCGCGCTCATGTACCTCACGTTCGCATCGTGGCGCTGGGATCACCGCCTCGAAGCGGCCATCGAGATGTCCGTCGTCCTCTGTCTTCTGCTCTGCATCCAGGGGTCAATCTGGGCAAAGCCGACGTGGGGTGTGTGGTGGGATTGGGATCCCAGGCTCACGACGATGGCAGTGTTGCTGATGGCCTTCTCCGGGATCACGGCGCTACGCTACTTCATCGAAGAGCCGGTGAAGCGGGCCACGTGGTCCGCCGTGGCCACGATCATCGGCTATGTCGACGTCCCGATCGTTTACTTCTCTGTAAAGTGGTGGAACTCGCTTCATCAGCAGCAGTCGGGCGTCTCCACGATCTCGCGTGAGTTTCTGATCCCGCTGCTCGTGAATTTCGCGGGCATGATGCTGCTGATCTTCGGCATCATGGCCATCCGCGCACGAACGGCGGCGCTGCGACTCGAGGAAGAAATCGCGCTGCCGCCGCTCAGCGTGGTCACCGCAGCGGAGGTGATGGCATGAACGGCATCGTCAACGGAGGTTGGGAGTTTGTCTGGGCCGCGTACGCGGTCTCGGCGGTCGTGCTCGTGGCGTACTGCGCGCACGTCATCACTGGATTTTTCAAGGCACGCCTCTCCGCCGAGCGGGGAACGAGAGCAGAGCTATGAGGGCCCGCCTCAGCACGGATCGCAGGTCCCGGGGAAAGGCGGGCGAACAACCGCCGGTGCGTATGGTCACTCACCTTCTGTGACGTCGCCATCAAGCGCACGGCATGGGGAGGCATTACCGTGTCTCGCTGTCTGCACATCGCCCCGGGTGGAACCACGGTCCTGACCAGGAAGTCTCGGGTGCGAGCGTCCGCGCGCATGCGCACGGCGGATGACAAGAAGAGCAGACCGACATCTCACACGAGGGAGTAATCTGGACAAACCGATGGAACACAACAACAAGAGCCTTGGCCGAAACCCCATCAGCCTCGCCGGCGCCCTGATCGCCTTCGTGGCGTTGATGAACACGATCTTCCTGATCTACATCGACGCGAAGGCGAGCCATGCCAATCCCTACCTCGGCATTCTGGCCTGGATCGTCGCGCCGGCCATCCTGTCGTTCGGGCTGGCCGTCTATGCTGCCGGCCTCCTGATCGAGCGGAGGAGACGCCGCCGGCACGCACCCGAGGTGGTGAGGCCGTACCCGAGCATCGACCTGAACGAAAGCCGGACGCGTTTCATCGTCGCCGGGACGTTCGCCGGCGTGATCTGTTTCGTCACGGCCAGCGTCATCGGCAGCTATCAGGCCTTCCACTACACGGAGACGGACGCCTTCTGCGGGACTCTCTGTCACCAGATCATGATTCCCGAATACACCGCGTACAAGTTGTCGCCGCACGCGCGCGTCGGTTGCGTCGGCTGTCACGTGGGAGCGGGGGCGACGTGGTACGTGCGCTCGAAGCTGTCGGGGTCCTACCAGGTGTATGCGGCCCTGGCCAACAAATACCCGCGGCCGATCCCTTCGCCGGTGGAGAACCTGAGGCCGGCACAGCAGACGTGCGAGCAGTGCCACTGGCCGGAGAAGTTCTTCGGCGCGCAGCTGAAGACGTTCAATCACTTCCAGTACGACGAGCAGAGCACGCCGCGCGAGGTGCGCTTGCTGATCAAGACCGGCGGAGGGAGCCCCGCCTCGGGGATGACGTCAGGGATTCACTGGCACATGAACATCGCCAATGAGATCACCTATGCAGCCACGGACCGGCAGCGCCAGGAGATCCCGTGGATTCGCGTCAAGGACCGTACCGGCCGCGTTACGGAGTACCGCACCGAGGGCTCGAAACTGACGCCGGCGCAGATCGAGGCCTTGCCGCACCGGCGGATGGATTGCGTCGACTGCCATAACCGGCCGACCCACATCTATCTCGCTCCCGACCGCTCCGTCGACCGCGCTCTGCTGGCCGGCACGATCGATCGGTCGCTCCCGTTTGCGAAACTGCAGTCGGTGACCGTTCTGACAAAAGACTACAAGTCGACGCCGCAGGCCCTGCAGGCCATCGCCAGCGGGTTTACCTCCTATTACAGGACCAGCCAGCCCGCTGTTTACGCTTCAAAGAAGGCTTCCATCGACCGATCGGTCACCACGCTGCAGCAGATCTTCAGTACGACACGCTTCCCGGAGATGAACGTGGACTGGCGCACACATCGTGACAACGTCGGACACCTTTACACGTTGGGATGTTTCCGCTGTCACGATGACCAGCATGTGAGCGCCGACGGGAAACGGATCAGCAAGGAGTGCACGGTCTGCCATACCGTCCTCGGCGAGAGCGGCGCCACCGCGGAATTCAAGCACCCGGTCGATCTCGGCGACCTGCGGAACTTCAATTGCTCCGATTGCCATAACGGGAGCGTGATGGCGCAATGAGGCGTGGTTTCGTGGACGGCTTTTGCGGATAATTGAAGTGCTACCCTTGCAGGCTTCAACCCTTCAACCAACATCGGAGGTCCGAATGCGAAGAGTCACAGGCATTGGCGGCATCTTCATGAGCGCCAGGGATCCCAAGGCGCTGTGCGATTGGTACAAGGAGCACCTCGGGATCGACGTTCAGCCCTGGGGTGGAGCAGCCTTCGACTGGACTGACTCCGAAGGCAACCCGACCAAGGGAACTACGGCCTGGTCGATCGGTCCCGCGGACGGCAAGCACTTCGCTCCGAGCAAGTCGACGTTCATGGTCAACTATCGCGTCGAAGATCTGGCAGCACTTCTCAAAGCACTGCGCGAGGAAGGTTGCAATGTGCTCGAGAAGACCGACGACTCCGAGTACGGGAAATTCGGATGGGTCATGGATCCAGAGGGCAACAAGGTTGAACTCTGGCAACCGCCACAAGGGGAATGAAGATCGGTTACTCGCGAGGAGAACCGACGTCCAACCCCTCGTCCAGCGGACACGGTCCCGCGGCCCAGGTCGGAATCCTCCCTGTCATGAATGGCGGGTGCGCCTCACGCCGCGCAGGTTGATTCGTCGCCTGGCGGACGGGTCGCGATCGCGGGAAAAGGAAAGTGTTCATGAAGCCCTCAACTCGTTGGACTCCTCAGTATTGCGGTAGCCGTGGCCAGCGTTCCGACGATGGCATCGGGCCAGGCCGCGGCGCCGCAGAAGGTCTCGGTTGAGTCCGACTCCTCAGCAACCGAGAACATGAAGGATATCGAGTCTCTGCTGACCTGGATCAGGGTCAGCGAGAAATAGGCGAAACAGAACGCCGCCGGCCCGT
>DATLWH010000958.1:0-2387 GCA_035576505.1 Thermoanaerobaculia bacterium
CGGAACCGAACACCGGCTATGGCTATTTGCAACTCGGCAATGAGATCGATTTCGCGGGGGTCCTCCGTGTCGAGCGATTCCACGAGAAGCCTTCGCGCGAGCGGGCCGAGGAGTTCCTGCGGGCCGGGAACTACGCGTGGAACGCCAGCATCTTCGTCTGGCGGGCCGGCGTCTTCCGCCGGGCGCTGGAAGAGGCGGCGCCGGAGATCGCCTCGCTGGCCGACCGCATCGTGACCAGCGGCGATCCGGCCAAACGCGTCGAGCACTACGAAGCGATGCCCTCGATCTCGATCGACTACGCCCTGATGGAGAAAGCGCCGCGCGTGGCCGCCCTGCGCGGCGACTTCGGTTGGAGCGACGTCGGCTCTTTCGAGTCGCTCGAACGCGCCGGCGTGCCGGTGGCGGAGTTGTTGCGAAACGCGGGCACGTAAACGCGCGACGTTTCAGGAATCCGCGCGGCCGAACCTTTGCGGCGTTTCTGTCGGCAGAGCCTTGGGCAACCAACGCAGCCGGCCGTGCCGGCTAACGCCGCCGCACGCTTCTGCGGCACTTGGCCTCGGCGCGCGACTCGATCTGGCGCACACGCTCGCGCGAAAGGCCGAGGATCTCGCCGATGTCCCGCAGCGTCAGCTCCTCGTCCTGCAATACGCCGTAGCGGAGCCTGAGGATTGTCTTCTCTTCGATCGGCAGCGACTCGACGGCCTTCTGCACAGCCCCCTGCTGCCTGAGCGACTCCATGAGCGGCATGCGGGTCTGATCGATATGGGGCGTCATGCCCTCGACGAGGTCGCCCAACTCGTACCAGAAGCGCCACCACGCTTTCGCGTTCGGATTCGTGTAGAGCAGCAGTTGCGCAAGCTCGCTCTGCGTGATCGTCAGACGCTCGCAAACCTTTCCCGTCGACGCGCTCAACACCTCCGCCACCTTCTCGCGCGGCTGGTTGAGGAACTCGGCCAGTTCGTCGAGCCGTTTCGGGATGTTGTCGGTCACGCCGTGACGGAGGCTGAGGACGAGCCTCTCTTTCGGCGAGAGCTCTGACATGTGCGCCAGCAGCTCCTCGCGACGCCCCTGCACCTGCATGGCGTCTTCGGCTGAAGGAACCGAGGTCTGCTCGATGACGTCGGCCAGCTCCGTGTGCGTGTCATCGTCCAGCTCCGCGTTGAGCGAGAAGTTGTCGCTGTTCGCCCGCAGCAGCGTCTGCACTTCCTTCACCGAAACTCCGAGCTCCACGGCCAGTTCATCCGCCGTCGGGACCTGCTTGCCGTCCGTCATCGCCGCGCCGATGGCCTTCTCCAGGCGGTACATCAGATTGGCGCGCTTGGGCGGAAGGCGGAACGCCCCTCCCTGCTCGGACAGCGCGTGCAGGATCGACTGCCGGATCCACCAGACCGCATAGGTGATGAACTTGACGTTCTTGTCGGGATCGAACTTCTTCGCCGCGTGGATCAGGCCGATGTTGCCCTCGTTGATGAGGTCGAGAAAGAGGACGTGCGCGTTGCGATACCGTTTCGCGTACGAAACGACAAAGCGAAGATTGCCTTTGACCAGCTCCTCGAGCGCGGCCTTGTCGTTCTCCTGAACGCGCTTCCCAAGCTCGCGCTCCCGCGCGGCCGAAAGCCGCGGCACCTGCGCGATCTCGTGCAGATACTGGTTCAGAAGATCGTTCGATTCGTCTCGCTCTTCGCGTCGGGCCATGAGATTGGAGCGAGCATTCTAACCGGGAGTCGGGTGCAGGGGGTCGGGAGTCCGGGGGGAGTGACGTGCGGAGTGGATTAGTAGATCAGTAGATTAGAAAGGGCTGTTCATCGAATCGACTAATCCACTAATCCACTAATCTACTCTCCACACTCCACACCCCACACTCCACACCCCACACCCCACCCCCACACCCGACCCCCGACTCCCGACCCCCGACTCCCGACTCCCGCACACAAGTACTTGTCCCCATCAAGTACAATACACATCCATGTCTCTCTTCGATCTGCTCTTCCTCATCTGCTTCGCCGGGTTGCTCATCACTGCTGGCCGGATCGTCTATCTCTCCATTCGCGGGCGATTCAGTGCCGCTGGGAAGACGCTCCTGCGGCTGCTGACGGCCGTGGCCGTATACGTGCTCGGTTTGGCCGGAGTGTCGCTGGCCGAACCGAGGAAGACGGTTGCCGTCGGCGCGCCGCAATGCTTCGACGACTGGTGCATCACCGTCGAGCAGGCAACGCCATTCGATTCGATCGGCACGACACGAGCGAGCGGCACGTTCTACGTGGTCACGCTTCGCGTCAGCAGCCGCGCCAAGGGCCGTCCGCAACGGGAGACAGACGTCGATGTCTACCTGATCGACGACCTGGGACACCGCTTCGGGATCTCGCCGTCAGGCCGGCAGGCGCTGG
>DATLWH010000959.1:0-20822 GCA_035576505.1 Thermoanaerobaculia bacterium
ACGAACGTTATACGTCTGACCAAATATCTCGACCGTAGTCGTCGAGTCGTATTCACCGTCCATCGGAAAAATTTACCAAGAACGAAGGGATTATAGCAGGAGAACAGGGGTCGCGTGTCGGGAGTCGGGAGTCGGAAACGATGGACGCGCAAATGCGCCCTCTGTGCGACGACTGGCCTCCCTGATCCCCCACTCTAAATCGGGATCGCAGAAGCTGATCCGCACAAATACCTCCCTTCTCTCTACGACCCCCGACTCCCGACCCCCGACCCCATCGTCACCGATCCTGCACCCATCAGGTTGCATGAAAATCGCACATTGACTTACGCCTCGTTACCGCCTAAGTTAAGGGTGCGACTTCCCCATGGCCGTATACGCCCGTTGTCTCGACACGCAGTTCCAGCTCCTCGAAGCTCCCCCCCTCCCACCCACGGCCGACACTCCACGAGTGGTGGAATCAACGCTCCCCGTTCCATCCGGCAAAGGCGACGCGATGCGCAACCTGCGCGCAAGCCTCGAAGCGTCGATCGCCGCGAAACTGACGAGCGGTTCCGAGCTGATCCGCGCCGTTGCCCGCCAGCGCCGCGAGGAAAGCCTTCCGACAACCATCGAGGCGCTCGATACGCTCCTGGGCGGAGGGCTGGCCCGCGGCAAGATGACCGAGATCGCCGGCCGTGGAACGAGGTTCTCGATCGTCATCGCCACCCTCGCCGCCGCAACAAGCATCGGTGAAGCCGCGGCACTCATCGACGCCGGCGACTCGTTCGACCCGCAACTTGCCGAAGCAGCGGGCGTCGATCTGCGGCGGCTCCTGTGGGTCCGCCCACATACGATGAAAGAGACGGTGACCGCGGCCGAGATGATCGGCGCCACCGGCTTTCAGCTCGTCGTCATCGATATCGGGTCTCGCCGGCCGCCCGGCCGGCGCGTTCCCGACGCAACATGGGTCCGTCTTGCCCGCGTCGCCGAGTCGCACGGCGCGACGATCCTGGTCTCCACTCCCTACGCCCTGACCGGAACGACCTCGGAAGCAATGGTACTGGCGCACACACCCCATGCGCACTGGCTCGGCCACGGAAGCGCTCCGCGCGTGCTGGCCGGTATCGAGACGCGCCTGAAACTCGAAAAGCATCGGAGGCTGCGGCCGGGGCAGACGACGACGGTGTTTTTTCGCGCGGAAGAAGCTGTGGGCGGGAGTGGGGAGTGGGGAGTGGGGAGTGGGAAAAGGTCCGTGGAGTCTTTGGAGTCTCAGTCGTCCTACCACTCCCGCCAAGTATCAAGGGTCGGGGGCCGGAACATTGACCTCTCCCGCGTTCTCTCCGACACCCGACTCCCGACAACCAGCACCCGCAAAGCGTCATGACCCGCCTGGCCTGTTTCTACGTTCCGATGTTTCCGCTGGCGGCGCGGCTTCGCAGCGAGCCCGATCTGCTCAACGAAGCGGTCGGAATCGTCGAGGGAAATGGCAACAACGCCCACATCGTCGCGGCGACGCGGCGGGCGCGAACGAAAGGAATCCATCCCGGCCTGACGCTGACACAGGCGCGCTCGCTTCTGCCGAAGCTCATCGCCCGCGGCCGCGACTCCGAATGCGAGCGCACAGCGCAGGAATCGCTGCTCGAAGTCGCCGAGACCTTTTCGCCCCGCGTTGAAGATGCCGGCGAAGGGGTCGTCTTTCTCGACGTGACGGGGATGGAGAGGCATTTTGATGACGGGAGTCGGGAATCGGGGGTCGGGAGTCGGAGCGAAGAGACGGCCGATTCTTCCGACACCCGACCCCCGACCCCCGACTCCCCCGAGTTCCGTCTCGCCCGCGCCGCACTGCGCGCTTGCAACGCCATCTCTCTCCCCTCGCGCGTCGGCATCGCCGCCAGCAAGCTGGCCGCGCGGGTAGCGGCGGAGTTGCCGAAGTCGCCGACCGTTGTCGCTCCTGGCCAGGAGGCGACATTCCTCGCGCCACTACCGCTGACGCGCCTCTCGCCCGAGCTCGAAGCGGCGGCGATGCTGCAGCGCTTCGGTCTCTCGTCGATCGGCGATCTGGCCAGGCTCCCTGAAAGCGAGATCGCCAGCCGTCTCGGCGAGGTCGGGCGCGAGCTGCATTGGGCCGCGCGTGGCATCGATCCGAGGCCGCTCATGCCGCGGCCGCTGCCGCCGGAGTTCCGCGAAGGGATGGAGCTGGAATGGCCGCTCGTCGCTCTCGAGCCGTTCCTCTTCATCGCCAACGCCGCGCTCGATCGCCTCAGCAAGCGGATGGAGATCCAGGGCTTCGCCTGCAAGCGCCTGGAGATGACGCTGACGCTCGATCCCGACGGTTACGACGCCCGCGGCATCGATCTGCCCGCGCCGACACGCGACGTGAAAACGATGCTGACGCTCATGCGGCTCGACCTGGAGAAGACGCCACCGGGCGCGCCCGTCGCCGGCTTCTCGTTCGTGGCTCACCCTGACCGGCCACGGCGCGCGCAACTCTCGCTCTTCGGTCCAAGCGCCGTATCGCCGGAAAAGCTGGCCACGACGATCGCAAAACTGATCTCGATCCTCGGCGACGGCCGCGTCGGGATGCCGATGACGGTCGATGGCCACCTCCCCGAGCGTTACGCGATCAACGTCTTTTCCCCTCCTCCACCGCCCGAGGTACGGCGCACGCCGGCGCGTGCCCGAGGCCTGCTCGCGGTCCGGACGTTCCGCCCGCCGATCCCGATTGAAGTGACGACGCGTCAGGCCGAAGGCGACGACGTGCAGATCGCGACGATCCGCAGCCTGGCTGAGGTCATCTCCGACACCCGGCCCCCGACGAGCGACTCCCACCGCCGCATCGAAGTCGGCGGAAAAATCGAGATTGCCGGCACGGTACGCATCTGCTCCGGTCCATGGCGGGTCGAGGAGGGGTGGTGGAGCGATCGCCCCGATATCCGGGAATACTGGGATGTCGAGCTCGAACGCGGCGGCGTCTATCGAGTGTTTCGCGGTGGCGCGGCGGAGTGGTTCGTCGATGCCCGATACGAAATGTAGGTGATGGTGATGAAAGACATCCAGGGACGTGCTTTCGATTTTGCGTGCAGTCTGGTGCGGCTCCATCGCACGACGACCACCACCAAAGTGGCCGCGCCGCTGCTGAGCGAGCTGCTGCGCTTCGGCCTCTCCATCGGCTCGATTCTCGAAGAAGCAGAGTCGATCCACGACAAAGCCGACTTCATCGCCCGCTGCCGCGTCTCGCTCCGCGAAGCGCGCAAAACGCTCTACTGGCTCCGTCTCCTCGACGCCACCAGAACGATCAAGTCCCCGCGGCTGGCACCGTTGACGAAGGAAGCGCGCGAGATCGTGGCATCGCTGTCGGCGATCATCCGAAACGCGAATCTACCGAAGTGATTGATCCGCAGATGACGCAGAGGAACGCAGATAAGGAGGGCCGGAATCTGCGTCCATCTGCGTCATCTGCGGATCGCCTGGCCGCCGGCGCGCGAAAGGAGCGTGCTCGAAAGCGCCCCTGGCATATCGTCAGGGCCACACTCCGTCCCTACGCGGAACTGAGAGCCGCCTCCGCGTTCTCATTCCTCGACGGTGCCAGTCTCCCCGAGGATCTCATCCACATCGCCGCGCAGAAGGACATTCCGGCGATGGCATTGATCGATACGAACGGTGTCTACGGTGCGCCCCGGTTTTATGGCGCGGCGAAGAAGACAGGAGTTCGGGCCATCGTCGGGTCGGAGGTCGTGATCGACGACGACACACCGGTGAAAGGACTCAAGCTCGCGCGGATGGATGCGGCGCGCTCGAATGCGCGGGAGATGCGTCTCACGCTCCTCGTCGAAAGCCACGATGGCTATCGCAATCTCTGCAAGCTCCTCACGGCCGGCGCGCTCGGCCGGCCGAAAGGAGAAGCGCGTTTCACGTGGGACCTCATCGCGCGGCACGCCGGTGGTCTGCACTGCATTACCGGCGGTGACGAAGGTCCGCTCGCCCACGCCCTGGCAAAGGGCGGCGTCGCCGAGGCGGAAACGATGCTGCACAAGATCGGCGGCATCTTCATCGGCCGTACGCATGTCGAACTGCAACGCCATCACCGGCGCGAGGAAGAACACCGCAACATCGCCCTCGTCGACTTGGCCCGGCGTTTTCGCCTTCCTCTCATCGCCACGAATGGCGTCCGCCATGCCCGTGCCGAGGACAAAGAGCTGCACGACATCCTCACGTGTATCCGTGAAGGCCGGCATGTCGACAACGCCGGCCGGCTGCTCGGCGTGAATCGTGAGCGCCACATCAAAGGCGCCGGCGAAATGATGGCACTCTTCGCCGACCTCCCCGAGGCGCTCGACGGTTCATGGCAGCTCGCCAATACGCTCGACTTCACACTGGCCAACCTCGGCTATCGGTTCCCTGAATATCCGCTGCCCCCCGACGAATCCGCGATGTCGTTTCTTCGCAAGATCGCATGGAACGGCGCCACGACCCGCTTCCGTCCGTTGACGGCCAAAGCACAGGCGCAGATCGAGAAAGAGCTCGCCACAATCGAAAAGCTCGACCTGGCCGGCTACTTCCTCATCGTGTGGGACATCGTCCAGTTCTGCCAGCGCGAGAAGATCCTCGTACAGGGACGCGGCTCGGCGGCGAACAGCGCGGTCTGCTACGCGCTCGGTATCACGGCTGTCGATCCGGTATCGATGGAACTGCTGTTCGAGCGCTTCCTGTCCGAGGAACGCGGCGAGTGGCCCGACATCGACCTCAACCTTCCCTCGGGCGATCAGCGTGAGCGCGTCATCCAGCACGTTTACAAAACGTACGGGGTGCACGGCTCGGCCATGACCGCGAACGTCATCACCTACCGCGACCGCTCCGCGGCGCGCGAGGTTGGCAAAGCGCTCGGCTTCTCCCTCGAGCAGGCCGACAAACTTTCCAAGACGCTTGGAACCTGGAACTTCGGCGAGATCCGCGAGCGGGTCGAGTCGATGCCGCGGGAGTTGTCCGCCGCGGGGTTCGACCCCACCGATCTGCGCGTGCAGCACTTCATGCGCCTTCAGCTGCAGATTCAGAATCTGCCGCGGCACCTCGGGCAACATTCGGGCGGCATGGTCATGGCGAAGGGGCGCCTCGACGAAGTCGTCCCGCTCGAGCCCGCGGCAATGCCGGGCCGCGTCGTCATCCAGTGGGACAAAGAGGACTGCGCGGACCTCGGCATCATCAAGGTCGATCTCCTCGGCCTGGGCATGCTGGCGGCGATCGAGGAGATGATCCCGCTCATCCGTACGAATGAGGGCATCGACGTCGATCTCGCCCACCTACCGCAGGACGACAAGCGCGTCTACAAGATGCTGAACGAGGCAGATACCGTCGGCATGTTCCAGGTCGAGAGCCGCGCGCAGATGGCAAGCCTTCCGAGGAATGCTCCGACTAAGTTTTACGACATCGTCGTGCAGGTGGCCATCATCCGCCCCGGCCCGATCGTCGGCGGCATGGTGAAGCCGTTCTTCGACCGCCGCCAGGGAAAGGCACCGCTCGAATATCCGCACCCCTGTCTCGAGCCGATCCTCAGGCGGACGCTTGGCGTGCCGCTGTTTCAGGAGCAACTGCTGCGCATCGCCATGGTGGCGGCCGACTTCACCGGCGGCGAAGCAGAGGAACTACGACGGGCCATGGGGTTCAAGCGGTCGATGGAACGGATGGCGGAGATCGAGATGCGGCTGCGATCCGGAATGACGAAGAACGGCATCGGAGAGGCGGCCCAGGATCAGATCGTGAAGTCGATCACCTCATTCGCCCTTTACGGCTTCCCCGAGTCGCACGCCGCCAGCTTTGCGCTCATCGCATATGCCAGCGCCTATCTCAAGGCTCACCATCCCGCGGCGTTCTACATCGCACTGATGAATGCGTGGCCGATGGGCTTCTATCACCCGGCCACCTTGATCAAAGACGCGGAACGGCACGAGGTCACGGTGCTGCCAATCGACGTGAATCACTCCCGTTGGCACAGCCGCTGGGATCGGGGCGCCGTCCGCCTCGGCATGAAGTTCGTGAAGGGGCTTCGCGAAGCAGTAGCGCGCACGATCGAAGCAGCGGCGCCATTTCGCGATGCCGACGATCTGGCTCGCCGGGCCATGCTTCGCGGCGATCAGCTCACGAAGCTCGCCTACGCGGGCGCTTTGTCGTCTCTCGGTCTTCGGCGTCGCGCCGCGCTCTGGCAGGCGGCGCAAGCCGCAAAGCCAGCCGGCGAGTTGTTCGAACAAGACGCCGTCGGGATGACAGAATCACCACTGACAGAGATGTCCCCCGGCGAAGAGACGCTCGCCGATTACGCGGCGACCGATCTGACCGCCGGCCCTCACCTGCTCACCCACTTCCGACCGCAACTCCAGCGCGACGGCGTCTACTCGGCGAGACAATTGAAGAAACTGCCGAACGGAAAACGGGTGGCCACCGCCGGCGCGGTCATCGTGCGCCAACGGCCCGGGACCGCCAAGGGATTCGTCTTCCTGACGCTCGAAGATGAAACCGGCATCTCGCAGGCCATCGTGAAACCCGATCTCTTCCGCGATCATCGCGCGCTGATCGTCGGCTCGCCCGGGTTGATCGTCGAAGGGATCCTGCAGAACGAAGAGGGGCAGTGCTCCGTGCGCGCGGACAAGTTCTGGTCTCTCGAAGGAGTCGGCGAAGTGGCCAGCCACGACTTTCATTGAATCGGGCACATAACGACACGCCCAACTACACCGTCACTCCGAAGAAGCAATTCGAACGATGCCGGGAAGCGACGGCGAACGATTCGAAACGGCGGCCATGTAATCGCCAACGGCAAAGACTTCGATAGGCAGCCCAGATCCGAACGGCGGCATAATCGTCCCGCACCCCCGAGGGCAATAGAAACTGGGATCCAGCGTCACCATCCCTGTGGCACCCGCGGCGACAACCACGAATCCGGCCGCAGAGATACCGGGAATGCGATAGTCGAACCGCATGGGCGTGGCGTTAGGGTTGACGAGGAAGAGATTGAAGCTCTCTCCCTCTCCCCGCAACGCCCGATGAATGATTGACCATCTGCCACCAGGGATCCAGCCTGGCGCACTCGGAACGAGTTGCGCGTAACTTCTCTCCGGCGAGAGGCCGGCAACTGCATAGCTATCCACTTCCATCGCTGTATCCGACTCGAACACGATGGCTCCAAGGCGCAGATATACACCTTCGCCCGCTGTCAGCAACTCGCCCTCGCCATCGCTCTGACCGTAAGGCGCCAAGCTTGTTTGAAATGGCGGATTACACTCCTGGACGCAGGGCGCGACGAGAAGCGGAAGCACGCGAATGACACGAATCGTGCCGGGAACGCCTGTCAAATTCGTCAGAGACAGGGTGGAATTGTATGTGGCGTCGCTTCCGGTGATCGAAGAACCGAAGACGGGAATGATGTGTATTTCAGCCCCTTGCGCCTTATCGCCGCCGATTAGCACCAATGCGAGCAGAGCGGCAGCGAAACGATATTGCCGGACACGTGATCGCGAACACGAAGATCGTTTCATGCCAGTTTCTCCCAGGATGACAACACCGCTGGTGCCGCACTAAAACCTGGCGGCTCTCCGATTCCGCAGCCACTGTAGATTGTTTCGACCGCGTTCGTCGTTCGGCTGCAGTTCGATGACGCGCCGGAAGGCCCTCTCGGCATCATCGTCGAGCCCGATCTGTGCCAGCGACCAGCCCAGGTTCGTCCACGCGTCGGCGGCATTCGGGTCGTAGCGGATTGCCTCGCGATTCGAGAGTGCGGCATCGAGAAACTGCTTGCCGCCGATCTCCGGCAGTCCCTGGTCGAAGCATTCATGGTAACCGTGGCAAGGGTTGCTCAACGGAACCGATCCGGCCAGTGCGGCCACGGCCTGGCGGTCGCCTGGGTCAAACGAGACAGACTGGCGAGCCAGCTGTTCGAGCTCCGCGGTATTGCCGGCGGCCGCATACAACTTCATGAGGAGGGTCCGCGGTTCCGGCCGGGCACCGTCGATGTTCGACGCCGCCTTCAACTCCGACATCGCCTCGGGCGCGCGGCCGGCGCTGATGAGCCAGCGGCCGTAGTAGTAGTGGCCGTCCGCGTCATCGCGCATTTCCAGGGCGCGTTTGAAGTGTCTCTCCGCAACCGCTCCGTTGGACAGCGCGCCTTCGACGATTCCCAGATTGATCTCGAGCGGCGGGTAGTTCGGAATCAGCTTCGCCGCCCTCTCGTAGTAATCCTTCGCCACGGCATAGTTGCCTTTCGTCATCTGCGTCAACCCGTAGCTGAACAGCGCGCGTCCGTTTCCCGGACTCTTCTGAACCGTGTCCTTCCACAGCGTTTCCTCCGTCGCCCACGTCTCGTTCCGTACCCTCGTTCCCGCGCCGAGCGCAACGATGGCCGCCAGGGTGATGACCGCGAACGACCGCCGATGACGCGCCAGTGCGCAGTCCAGCCAGAAGACGACCGCCAGCGAAAGACCCATGTACGGCAGGAAGACGCGATGCTCGTTCACGACTTCGGCAAGCGGATAGATGCTCGACGTCGGAACGAGTGCAACGGCATACCACGACAAACCGAACGCCACCGGCCGCATCCCTTCACGCCGTGACAGGTAACGGATAAGGGCAACGAAAAGCACCACGAAGGCGAAGCCGGCCAGCGCACGCGGGTCGTACCAGTGATCGAACGGCGTCCAATCGGTGTCCGCGGTCAGTCCGAACGGCAGAAAGAACAGCCGCGTGTAGTGCATCCAGGCAAACCCCTGGGTAAGAAAGTAGTGCCATTTCGACATGCCGCCGGGGATCCACTCGGGCGCGTTCAACTTGTCCAGCACGGCCAGAATAGCGACGCCAATCAACAGCGACGGGAGAATGGCGGCCCATGTCGCTTTCTTCCGAACGCTCTGTCCTTCGATGAAGATCAGGTAGATGAGCAGCAGCGCTGCGAACACCACGATCTGGGCCTTGGCCAAGGCACCGATCGCGATCGGGATGAGATAAAGATGCCACCGCCGGGACCGCGGTGAGAACTGGATGAGCAGAAACGCGGCCAGCGTAGCAATCGCCGAAAGCTCCTCCGACCGCGCGGAGATCAGGTTCATCGTCTCGGTGTTCACGGTATGGATCGACACGAGCGTCGCTGAGGTCAGCGCGATCCATTGGTTGCGCGGCGATGGGCGGGAGACATCGAGCGCCTTGCGGAAGAAGATGATCAGCATCGCCCAGATCACGAGGAGCAGGAATATCTGCGTAACGTGGAACGCGACAGGGTCGAGAGAGCCGGCAATGGCGTAATCGATGGCGTAGCTCAGCGTCACCAGCGGCCGGTAGGTGGCGTGGTCTGCGCGCGTGCTGAACGTGTGGGCGTCACGGAAGAAGAGCGGGACGTGACGGAGACTGCGGATAAAGACGTTGTTGACGATGACGTGGTTGTCGTCGAAGTGAAAGGAGTTGTGCAGCGAGTTGCCGTAGGCAAAAACGATTGCGGCGGCCGCAAGGGCCGCCGCAATCAGGAATTGTCGGGACGCGTTCATCGCGCCAGGAAAGGAACCGTTACTTGTTGAAGCAGATCACGCCCGCAAGCGCGAAGCCGCGGTCAGTGGCAGAGGCGCCGTTTCCGTTGTCTCCGGTATGAACAAAGACGAGATAACGCGTGTTGGGGTTCAGCGGCGGGAAGAATGACGAGTAGTTGAGCTGACCGAAGGCGGGATAGGTAGTGACGGTGTTTTCGGACGGTGCAAACGTATTACCGGCTTCATAGTTGTTGAACCACGTCAGACCGATCGTCGCTGGCGGCGGCGTCAACGTCGAGGAAGAGGAGCGCGACACTGGCAGGAACGAGTAAAAGACGTCGATGCTCCGCGGGATGAAATTCGGGTTCGTAAGCCCAACACCAATGACCCCGGCGAGATCGGGACCGGGTGTGAAGTCCGCGGGAGCGGTGAACTTATTCGGCGTGAACTGAATGCCGGCGCCAGTGTACAGGTACGCATTGCTGTCGCTCACCCATGTCGTACCGGACTGGTTGGTATCTCCCATCTTCCAGTGGAAGCACTGAGCGGTCGCGGTGGGTCCCGTGGGCGCAGTCGGACCGTCCAGGGCGACGACAGTTCTCACACGCGAAATGTCGCCGACGGGGCCGACCGGGCTGGTCGGCTGTGCGGCAGTTGCTCCGATGGCGATGAGTGCAACAAAAGCCATCATCATGGTTAGACGAACACTCCTGAGGTTCGGCATCTGACACTCCTTGACTTGTTAGGTGAGAGACCTGAACCCTGGCCGCTGGCAACACGATCTCTCTAATCGTGTAGACAGCCTCCTCGGCCAAGCGTTGAGGAAATAAGAATTGCTGAAACGGAACCCTTTTGAGGTTAGTCCAAGAGCCATACGAATGCAACTATCCCAGGAAGCGGACGCGCAGGACGGTCAACGCGATGCGCAGGGTGTCTCTGACGGCACGGAAGTGGCTCGTGGCAATGCCATCGACGAATCCCATCTCGATCGGCGTCATGGCCACTTTCAGTCCAGCCCGGCCGGCGCGGACAATGACCTCGCTGTCCATATCGAAGCCTTCCGCGCGAAGCGGGATCGCCCGCAGCAGACGAGCCGCGTACAACCGGAAACCGCACTGCGAATCGGTGATTGTCGTTCCCGACAACATCGCAATCGCCCAGGTCGAGAATCGGTTGGCCAGCCTCCGCCTGGGCAACATTTGTGCGAAGAGATGGGAGCGGCCCCCGATCACCAGGTCGGCACCGCTCTCCGTTCGGCAGCGGAGGAGTCTCGGGATCTCGCTCGGCAGGTGCTGGCCGTCCGCGTCGACGCCGATGACGCCGTCGAAACCGTGTGTGAGCGCCCAGGCGAAGCCCGTTTTCATCGCACCGCCTTTGCCGCGCCTCACCGGATGGCGCAACACCACCGCCCCCTCCCCCGCGGCAATGGCCGATGTCCCATCCGTCGAACCGTCATCGACCACGACGACGTCCGGCAATTGCTCCAGGCATCCACGAATCACGGCTCCGACACTCCTCTCCGCGTTGAGCGCCGGGATGACGACGACAAACCGCTCAGCCACAGGCAATGGTGAGATCTCCGTGACCCGAGGTCTCCCTCTCCCCGCATCCAGAGCGGAGAGAGGGAGGCTGCCCGTTAGCGGAGCTTCATGGTCGGATCGCCGAAGAAAATCCACGACTTGCGAACGTCAGGATCGGTGGCTACCACTTTCGCGCGGGCCACAGCCTGACCGAGCGTGAGTTTCTCGGGCCCGAAAAGCTGCCGGAAAAGCTCCTGCCCCATCCGGTTCTGTTGATCGGGCTGCGTCAACGACGACGACGCCCACACGGCCACCGCGCCGCCGTTTGGAGCTTTCAACAACGCCTCGGCCAGACTCTCCGAGAAGACATCGTGGAAGAAGCCATTCAAGCAGTCCAGGGCAATGACCACCGGCAGCCGGCTACCGTTGGTCAGCGTCAACGCGTCGGATGACGAGAACACGCTGTCGGCCCAGATCTCGACCGAAGCATGGCCGATGTATGTGGTCAGAAGCGAGCCATTGTTCATCGCGGTCATGATGTCGGAGTGCGGCGAGGCCGTCGTCGCAAAGTCGATCGTCTGGCTCGTGATCGTCGACGGCAACAGCTTGCCGAGCGATACCGCGACCGAGCCGAAGTCGAAATCGTCGGCATGATCAGCGATGAGGAGGGCATTGCGAGCCCACGTGCCGCTCGGCGTGCCGCGCGACGCGATCTTGCCGATCACGAGCGCCGCTTCATCCGGAGTATCGACCGGGATACGGCCAACAGGGATATCGGCGATGCCGTCATTGTTGAAGTCCGTGAACCAGTCATCGGAGGCCGTCGTCAGGAGGGTCGTGCCGATCAGCTTGGTCGGGACAAAATCAAAGGTCCCCACGCCGAGATAGTTGCGCGGGTCGACGCTGGCGTCGCCGAGAAGAAGTACGGCGGACGGTGCATGCTTCCAACTCGCGGCGAGCTGGAAGAACGCCCGGATCGCCTGCGGCGACCGGATGCCGAAGTTGAATTCATCGTAAAGGTCATCGACGTCGACCACCGCGGTGGCGGTTCCTTCGCCGTCGCGAACCGACTTCAATGTCGCCGCGGCGGGGAGGAATGATTTGTTGCTGACGATGTAGAAATCGGCGGCCGCCTTCGATCCATTGCTGTTGCCGTTCGTATCACTCCACGACGACGGCGAATTCGCCGCCAGCTCGCCGGGCGGGAGAATGCGCGAAGCGTCAAAGGCCATTACCGTGCGCGCGGCGCCTGGGAGTGTCGTGAACGTCGCCGCGAAACCTCCCTGCGGATCGACAGCCACGGACGTCTGGAGCTCGGTGGGGTGCTGCGCGTCGGAGACGTCGATCGCGCGCACGCTGTTCGAACCGAACCCGCCAATGGTCACTGCGCGGCCTCCGGCAAGATTCACGTCGAGCGCACCGTTGTCGGCGCGAAGGAGATGCTGATACGTCAGACGGGACTTCACTACGACGCTGACATCCTCGTCGCCGTTCCGGGATGTAAGTAAAACGCTGTTCGTACCCGTGATCAGCCACGCTTGTGGAACGGCAAACGTGAACGTCTTCTGCTCGAGATTCGACAGCGCGATCGGACTGAGGCTGTGACCGTTGAAGGCCACGTCGATTACGTGCGCCCCATCGGTGGCACCGAGGATCACGAGGTCCATCGTGGCGTTGCCGCCATACGTTGCATCGAGGTTGCTGCTGACCGTCAAAGGTTCAGTGCCCGAGTCGGTCGTAATCAGCGTGCCGAAGAAAGGATCACCGTCGCCGCTGGCGACCGGGTCGAAGATGCTCCGCTCGATTCGGTCGAACGTGAAGGCCACGCTGCCGGTGATTGGGTCGCCGCCGTTCGTCGTCGAAACCGCAACGCGGTTGCCACTGCCACCCTTTGCGGAACGGAGCCAGTACGTACGGGCTCCGGTGGAGACAGTGTCCAGGGGGTATCCGTAGAATTCGATGGCGTCGTTCGCATCGAACTTACCGTCGCCGCCGTCGTCGACGGTGATGAACTGCTCGGCACCGAGCATGGACAGCGTAATCGCGCGCGGATCGGAGCCCGGATCGTAGCCGGCGGCAACCATGGCCGCCTTCGTGAGGCGATACCAACCTTCCTGGGAGACATAGATCTTCAGGCCGTTGTCGGCGGCGAGCACGAGTTGCTGTTTGTACTGCGCCGGAGTAGCCGTCTCCTGCTCGGTGGCATGGGCGGCGCCGAAACCGTCCGGCGAGGTGAAGACAAATCCGTTCGCGCCGAGGCCGGCAAGTGGCGCCGTATTCGGAGGGCTGGAAACCGTTCCTGCTACCGGCGAGACAGGGCCATGCTTCGTGTGCCGGCCCGCTGTGTCGACATCTTCGAGCCAGTACTGCGCGAAGGTCCCCTCGTCTAGCTTGTCGTTGTAGCGGTAGGCATGACCTGCCTCGCTATCGTGCCTCTTCGACCGCAGCGCAGTCCCGGCGATGAGCTGCTTGTTGACCTTCGTCTGTTGTCCGGCCACTTCGCGATAGATGTTGAAGCCGAGGTTGTCGAACTCGTAGCTCGTCTGCCACGCAATCTGAACGTTCCCCTTGTCCTGCGTGACCGTGAAGTCGCGCAGGCGCACCAGCGTCACCGCGAGAACGGTCGTGGTGGCGGTGGAGGAGTCATTGGACGCAATGGAGTCGGCCTCCGTCCGGGTGACGGTCGCGGTATTCGTTACCGTCCCCGTGGCGTTGGCCTGCACGATCACGTCGACGAACTGGGAGTTGCCGACGGGGAGCGTACCGAGCGTGCAGTTGATCGTGGTCGTGCCACTGCAGGTACCGATACTCGGGGTCGCCGAGAAGAAGCCTACTGTGCCCGGCAGCGGATCGTTGACCGTTACGTTGGTCGCGATCGCCGGTCCGTTATTCGTGACGGTAAGGCGGTAGGTGATGTACTGGCCCACGCCGACAGGATCGGGCGAGTCCGTCTTCACGATGCCGACATCCGCGCTCGTGCGAGCGACCACGAGGTTTGACGTCGAGGCCGTGTTGTTCGCCGGGATGCTGTCGGTCGAAGCGGTCGTGATCGTGGACGTGATATTCAGTGTCGTTCCGTCAGCCGTGTTCGGATTCACCTGAACCACTGGCGAGAAGGTGGCGCTGGCGCCCGCGGCAAATGAGGCGATGGTGCAGGTGATCGTTCCACCGGAGCCGACGGCCGGTGTCACGCACCCCCATCCGGCCGGGACGCTGAGTGACTGAAAGTTCGTCCCCGCCGGCAGCGGAATCGAGACGGAATCCGTGGAGGCAGCCGCGGGACCGTTGTTCGTGGCTACGACCGTATAGGTGTAGGTCTCCGCGGGGCTGACCGGATTTGGACTGTTGGATATCGTGACCGCAACATCGCCCGAGCCAGACGCCACGACGGTGGCCGAGATGCTGGCGGTGTTGTTCGGCAGGTAAGGTTCAGGTGTGCTGCTCCCAACCGTCGGCGTGGCTGTGATGACGGTCCCGACGGCCGTGCCTGCATTGACCTTGAAGGTCAGCGGCATGTTCACAGACGCTCCCGAGGCCAGGGTCGAACCACTACAACTGATCACCCCCGTGCCTCCCACCGCCGGCGTGATGCACGTCCAGCCCGCTGGAGGCGTAAGCGACTGGAACGTCGTGTTCGGCGGCGTCGTAATGGTGTATGTCGGTACCGACGCTGTGACGCTGCCGAGGTTCGAGATCACCTGCGTGTAATTGATGTTCGCGCCGGCCACCGGCACGCTGGTGCTCTCCGCGATCGTGACAGCCATGTCGGCGAAGGAACCGCCGTTAGACTCGATGATCGTCGTTGCTGTGGCCTTATTGTTGTTGGGATTTGAATCGGCGGTATTGCTGGAAACGGAATTCGTCTCCGACATCACATAACCGGCAGGAGTACCGCCGAAGGAATTGACGACCAGCGAGAAGTTTGCCGTCGCGGCACTCGCCAGCGAGGGTGTCGTACAAAGGACGACGCCGGTCCCCCCGACGGCCGGTGTAATGCACGTCCAGCCGGCAGGGACAGAAATGGAGACGAACGTTGCGCTGGCGGGAATCGGAGCCATGTAGACCACGCCATCCGCGGTATTCGGACCGTTGTTCGTCACGGTCTGGGTGAACGTCACGTTGTTGCCAGCCTGGATGGAAGGAGCGCTCACGACGTTCGTCACCGCCAGATCGGCGATCGCGCAGGACGCGCCATCACCACCAGGCAGCACGTTATTTCCCCCGATCAATTGAACAATGCCTGCCTGCCCAGGCTGCGCGCCGTAGGGACTGTTGGCACTGGTGGTCACGCCGTTCTGTCCGCCCGAGACGTCGGTCGACGCAGCCCCGCTCGAGAGGAGCACGTATCCGCCGCCGCCACCGCCGCCAGGGCCATGACGTTCGCCGGGGTCACCAGCAGGAGCGGTGGTCAGCCAGGCGTTGCCGCCATTGCCGCCCTTGGCCTGAATCGTGACGCCGGACAGGGTTCCAATCTGAGTGGTCAAGAGGACCGATCCGCCCGCTCCGCCGCCGCCCGAACCATCGCGTCCCGTGTTGTACGCGGTGAATCCGTTTGCGGTGAGAGTCGCCGTGCCGGTCGCTTGCAGCGCGCGAATGATGATGGCGCCGCCGCCGTTCGCGCCGCTGCTGTAATAGCCGTTGCCAGCTTCGTTATCAACCCAGTCTGTTGGAACGTTGACCCGGCAGGTCGGAGGGGCGACGCATGTTTCCGCGGATGCGTTGTTGGTCGTCCCGGCTCCGCCGCCGCCGCCCATCGTGATACGGGTAAGGCTCGGCGAGATGCCACCGCCGCCCTGCCCGCCGGAAGGACAGTTGCAGGCCCAGCCGTTGCCGCCGGGTCCGCCGCCCCCACCATTGCCACCACCGCCGCCGCCGCTGTTGTCCCCATTGGACGTTGGATCGCCATCCGTTGAGCCGCCACCGGCGTTGCCAGGTGCTCCTCGGCCGTAGCTGCCGCCAACATAGCCCTCCACGCCCGTATCGAGCGGCGCGTTGCCGGAGGTTGGTGTGCCGATGTTTGCTCCATTCTGGTAGATGTACCGTGGAGTTCCCGTGATGCCTTCCGCTTTCGATCCGTTCGTCGCCAGCGTGGCCAGGGTACGGAAATCCGTGGCTAGCATCGTCGTCCCGGCGCCGACTCCGGTGAGCTGGCGTCCGCCACCGCCGCGGTATCCAAGACCGTCGACGGAAACGGTCGCGCCGCCGAGGGCCATGGTGCCGCTGACGTCGATCGCCAGAACGCCGCCGACGGCGCCGTTCCATGGGAGCGCCGTGAGCGTCGAGCCCAGCGTCGCCGTGGTGTATTGGGGAACGCGAATGACCTGATAGGTGCGCTGCCCCTGAGTCGTCGTCGTCGCGAACGACTGATTCGTGTAGCCGTAGAGCAGACCGCCGCCCGCGCCCCCGGCGTTGACCGTGAGGGTGCCCCCCGCGGCGGGGACGCTGTTTGTGGCGACGACGTACTCCCATCGTCCGGCGTTGTTGAGGCTCGTTGCCGCGCCGCTGCCCGTGCCCGTCGCCCTTGTGGAGCCGGTGCCTTCGCCGTAGGTTTCATCGTTCGTGGTATCGAAGGCGGCATCCTGCATCTGCATGACGATGAGCAGATCACCGGCCGTGATGGTGTTTCCGCCGGCTCCGGCTGCGCGGGCGCCGACCACAAGCGAAGTCGCTCCCGCGACGACTGTCGAGCTGCCCGGCCAATAGTCGTTCTTGATGCCGGCCAGCGTCCCGCCGGTTCCATCCTTGCCGGGGCTCGCGCAGACCTTCCCCTCCGCCAACGTTCGCACAGTCTCGGAACTGTTGGTCGTGGCCAGACCATTGTGCGCGACCGTAGCCACGTTCGAGACCGTGCCGGCGGTGTTGGCGACCACGGTAATCGTGAACAACGCCGAGCTTGTCGCGGGAGCCAGTGTTCCGACGTTGCATACGATTGTGCCCGTACCGGAGCAACCGCTCTGTGACACAAAGGTCGTGTTGGCGGGGATGACGTCGGTGATTGTGACCGTGGTAACGCTGGCGGAACTGTAGTTTGTCGCCTGGAGCGTGTAGGTAATCGAGTCACCGAGCTTGATCACATCCGCCGAGGCAGTCTTGGTTACAGCGACGGAAACCATGTGCAGCGGTATGGCCACCATGGACCAGTTCTGCGCTCCGCCGCTGACCGGAGCCCACTGCATGGTCGCGTTCGGATAGCCGCGCAAGCCGCTGCCGGCTCCCGAGAAATTCGTGAGCGTGGTGGTCACGATTCCATAACGGCCGTCCTGTTGATTACCGGGAGTGAGGGCGGCGTTGAGATTCCACGCGATCGCATCCACCACGTAGTCGTACGCTGAATTGGCCGTCGTCACCGATGCAATCGCTGAGTTGTTACTGCCCGTTACGGCCGTGCCGGTTGGATTCGCCTGATCGACGCCGCTGAATGACTGCGCACCCGCCACGACCGTATCGTTTCTGGCGCTCGGATTGCTGACGGTAACGGTGATCTGGTGCGTTCCCGTTGCCGGAGCAACAAGACCCCATAACTCGGTCCGAACATTGGTACCGTTACTGATCGACCCGAGTGCGGTCATGGCGCTGTTCGGGCCGCCACCTTCGGTTCCGTAAACGACACCGGTGCTGTTCGATGTCCTTCCGCTGAGGTCGATATTGACGCCGACGACGAGGTAGCGGTTCGCGGCCGAGGTGGTCGTGTGATTCCACGAGCCGGTGAATGTCGCAGCGCCGGAAGCAAAGGTGGTGCTGCTGGCCGCGTCGAAGAGGATCTGCGGGTTGGCCGACTGCAACGGAACCGCGACCGCGGACCATGCCTGCGCTCCAACCCCCGTCCACGACATCGTGGTGTTGGCAGCACCGGTCTTGATGCTGCCGGCACCCGACGAGGCTGCGGCGGTGACGTTGAAGGCGTTGGTCTGGCCTGCGCCGGCAGTCAGTGCGGAGTTGGAGTTGTAAGAAACCGCGTCGACCACGTAGTCGAAGCCGGAATTGGTGACGGCGACGGCGGGAGTCGTCGAGGTGCCGGTGGCTGCCACCGCCGTTCCCGTGGATGCGGTCTGGAAAACGTTGGTGAACGACTTCGCTCCGGCGATGACGACCGTGCTCTGCCCGCCGGCGTTGGCCACGGAGACGGTGATCTGATGCGTTCCGGCCGTCGGGCCGGCCAGCCCCCAGAGCTCGGCACGATCGATGGTTCCGTTCGTCGCGGAGCCGAGAAGAGTCATCGCCTGGTTCGGCCCTCCTGCCTCGGAACCGAACGTGACGGTTGTGACCGTCTGAGCGCCGCCGTTCTTGTCGATCGCCACACTGACGACGATGTAAGGCTTCTTGACCAGGCTTACGGTGTGATTCCAGTTGACCGTAACCGGATTGCCAGTCGAGGTCGTCGCCACCGCGGCGTTCGAAGCCGCGTCGAAGACCACCTGAGCCATTGCCGGGGCCGCGCATAGGAGCGAGAAGACAACCGGAACGATGAAAGACCGGATAAATCGAATCGACTGCCTCATACCATGGCTCCTCTGCTCTGGTACCGCGCGATTACGGGGCAAGAGATCCGTCAAAATGCGCGGGCTGCCCACACGCGCATCCGGGTGACGGCGTCATGCATACTCACTGCGTTTCCCTCTGGACCTACCTCTGCGCAGACAGGTTATTAGCGGTGGCGTCTGTAACACGTGCCTGCCGACGCAAAAATTTCGTCATAGCTGGTCCGACGTCGTGATCGACGGACCGCTACCCTCGTTTGATCTTGCGGGACCTTGCTTATTGCTGAAACCGGACGCGCAGCCGCCGGATGAGCACGGCTGCGATACGTATTATTGTCGCCGATTTCGGGATCGATTGGCGAACATTTGTGCCTCGCTCGATCTGCGCGACACGCCCGAGGATGTCCGCGGCCTCGACCGGACGATCGGATCGAAGGCTGTTGTCGCCGCGCGTAGTGATCCTCAAGGACCCGCCGCGCTCGCGAATACGCACGATGCGATGTGCGGTCAATCCTCGCTCCGTCGCGGCCAGAACGACATCCCCTCGTCGCAGTTCCGACGTGCCGCAGGGGACGATATGGAGATGGTCACCGCCGCGGATGGACGGATACATGCTGTCACCGGAAGCGTGGAAGCGCGCGGCGTGACCCGACAGTAGAAGCTCACGCAGCGTCGGCTCGAACTCGCTCACGCCGCGCTCCGGATGCAATCGATGACGCTGCGATCAGGCAGAAAGCGGAGCGTGCGGACGGGGAGATCGTGAACGATTTGATCGAGACACTTCAACGTGAAGGCAACCGCGCCGGCATCGTAGAACGGCGGAAAGGTGCAGCCGAAGAGCGCCGCGGCCGCCTGCGCGGGCGGAAGCGGGACGAGCTCCGTGCGCGATGCCTGAACGAGGAGGTGAATCGCTCCGAGCGGCGCGGAGAGAGGAGCCGAAAGCTCAGCCTCGCCGTGCCAGGGGGTGCCAAACATCCTCCACTCGCCCTTGACGAAGCGGACGATCACACGGTCGTCGCTGACGATTTCGTAGTGGCCATCGGATAGCCAGACGCGCGCGGTAGTCGTCTTTCCCGCTCCCGACTGACCGACGAAAAGCTGCCCGCGGCCATCGCGGTCGATGATCCCGCAGCCGTGCAACTCCACGCCTCGGCCGCGGCCGAGGAGATGCGCGATCATCACCTCGTCGAGCGGATAATCGAGCGCGTGCATCTCATCCGTGACCACATCCCGCCGCATCAGAATGCGTCCCGTGCGAAGCTCGCGATCAAAGAACGTAACCTTGTACGGCAAGCCTCCCAGGATGTCGCTGGAGCAATCGATGCGCAGGCCGCCGCGATCGTCAAAGGCGCGCCAGACCGCTCCGGAATCGAAAAGAAGAGGGCCGGGTGGTGGGAGGGAATCGGGCATCGCCTCGACCGTGACCGTGACATCCGCTTCTGCTGCCGACGTCACCGCGAAGCGGCTGACGGCCTCGGATAGGGGGCGGCGAAGGGACTCATCGGCATAGCGGATGCCGATGGAGATATCGGCGATGCAAAGGACCTCGCTCGCAGAGCTCATTCTGGGAACGTCGCCGCCACTACGAGCCCGGGGCGCTGCACGCCGAGGTGCCGCGGCAGCCAAGCGATACCGGACCGCTGGCCGCATTCGTCTTGCAGAACCCGAGGACCGCTTCGTCCGGGCGGAGCGGAAAGCGCTTCGCCTCGGGCTTCTCGTACTTTTTCTTCGCGCTGCCTGTCTGCTGCTGCATTCGGTCTTCCCTTCAAAGAGCAACGTCGCTCGTAATGGAACAACTGCCACAACTTCCCGTGCCGCATCCGCCCGCGGCAGGACGGGCCGCCGGCTCGTACGGTATGGCTGCAATCCGTTCCGCCTCTCCGGACTTCAACGCCTCGGCCGCCGCGCGGACGAGCTCGTGCCCGGCACCGCCCGCGCAGTACTCGCAATCGCCATGGGCCGGCACCGCGATGTCGAGCGTCTCTGCCCGCAAGTGCGCCACCTGGCAGAGGAAATCGACCGGGGACTCCGCGTCGCCGTTCTCGAGCTCGCCGTTTGCCGCGCACATGCCGCACATCGACTTGATGCCGCAGCCCGTGCACTTCGTCGGACGCGTAATCTCCCGCCGGCGCACGGCCAGAAGGTATTGCTCCCACCCTTCGCGGAAGTTTCCGTCGCGAACGTTGTACCGGTCGACGTGCGAGAGCACGCAGATCGAGAGGTCGCCGTACGGATCGACCGCAAAGGAGTTGATTCCGCCGCCGCACTCGTAAACCTGACGCGATTTTCCTTCGACGTACGGCGCCGACGGATGATCGCGGGCCAGCCTGCGCCATTCAGAAACCCGA
>DATLWH010000960.1:0-3693 GCA_035576505.1 Thermoanaerobaculia bacterium
CCCCGGACGGACCGCATACGATGATGACTACAGTCCGTACTCCTCCATCCAGAGCCTGGCCAGGATCGCGGCGACGAGCAACGTCACGATCTATCCGCTGTATCCGACCGGGCTGGCCACCGACATGGCATCCGCCGAAAGTCACCTGACCTTCAACGGCGGCGCGCACGCGAGCGCCAGCCTTTACAACACGCTCGGCGCCATGTACCCAATCGCCGAACAGACAGGAGGGGCCGTCTCCTGGGGAACGGAAAACATTGCCGGGTTCCTGCCCCAGCTCCGCGAGGATCTCGATTCGTACTACTCGCTCGGATACCGGGCCACCGCCCTTGGCAGCGGCGCGGACCGCTCCCTCGTCGTGAAGATGAAGAATCACGACTACGTGGCCCGGGCCCGCCGCGAATACGTGGACAAGTCGCCCGAGGCAAAGATGAAGGACCGGGTCATCGCCAGCCTCTTTCAGGAACCGGCCGGCGCGAAGATTCCGATCGTTGTGGCGGCCGGCGCGGCATCTCCGCACGGCAGTCATCACTGGAGTGTTCCCGTTCACGTGCAAATCCCCATCAACGCGCTGACCACTCTGCCCGAGAAGGGCGAGCACGCCGGCGCCTTCTCCGTCTACATCGCCTGGGGCGGCGTCCTCGGCGAGGTGAGCGACGCCACGCGCCAGACCCAATCCTTCACGATCTCGGACGTGAAGGCGGCTGAGGCCAAAGCCGGCCATTTCGCCTACGACCTCACGCTCGACGTCGACGACCGAACCCAGAACGTAGTAATCGGAGTGACCGACGAGGTCTCCCAGGAGTTCGGGATCCGTAAGATCGTGCTCCCGCCGCGGACGTGACGGAGCGCTGGCGTCCTCGCCGGCTGGCGAGGCGGAGCCTGCCCTGAGCGGAGTCGAAGGGTCTCGGCGCCTCGAGGGCACGTTCATACCGCCCGCCCGGCACACCCCAAACATTCGCTAGGAGCCAGCGCGGTAGAAAGATCTGACGAAGACGGTAGCCGAGCCTTGGGCAACCAACGCCGCCGGCCGGGCCGGCTAGTAACCGAGGACGACAGCACTCCAGGCACGCCAACCCCGCGACTGAATGACCCCCCAACTCCGCGAACGCGATACGAAGTACTCTTACCCCAAAACAGGAGTCCTCCATGATGCGAATCGTGGCTTTCTCTACCGCGGTCTTTCTCACGCTCGTCGCTGCCACCGTCCCTGGCCGGAGGCGTTCCACGCTACCGCCGCAGCCGCAGGTCACCTCGGTCGACCCGCACCGTTCGTTTGCGGTGACCGACACCGCCCTGCTTGCAGGCTTCACCTTTCAGCGCGTGCTCGACCAGCTCGTGGCCCGCGGCGGCGTACCGGGCCTCACGTCCGCACAGCTCTATCGGCAGTGGTTCGACACGCAGAACGCCAAGCCGGGGATGGCCGAACCGACCGGCCCGCACTGCGATGACTTCACGACAAACGGCTCGCCGTCTTTCAACGGCTTCCCGCGCCGCTGCCCGACCTTCGAGGGGACCCTTGCAGCCGCACCGTTCACGTCGACCGAGTATTTCCCGATCGCGGTCGTCAACCGTTTCGACCAGGCGCCGGCCGACGGCTCGAACTGCGGGCAGTTCCGTCTCATCTTCGCCCGGCGGGCACCCCTCCCACAGCGGCTGCACATCATCTTCGAACCGGTGCTGCGCAATCCGAATCCTTCGGCGGGGCTGGCCGGCTGCCGCGCGGTGGCGCAGTTCTGGGCCGGACTGACGAACATCGACTCGCCCGACGACCGCCGGGCCAGGCTGGAGTCGTTCTACTTCGACGGCCTGACCGGCTTCCCGCCGGTGATCGATCCGCCGAACTTCGACGCATCGAGCGGAGGCGGCATCCGCACCACGGAGGTGGACAACAAAGGCAGCTTCCGCATGTATCAGTTTTACCTGACGAAAGACTGCAGCGCCGCATGCACGATGCGCATGACACCCGATGTGCTGCACGACTTCCCGTTCGGCCCGCTCTTCGATTCTTCGCAGAGCAACCCGCAAACAGCGGCGTTTCAGGATGCCTTCGTCGAGCAGGTGCCCAACCTCGCCGTCCGCGACGTCAACGAGTACTTCATGGAGATCCCGAGGGAGTTCCTCATGGCGGAGAGCGATCCGACCGACAGCTTCCCGGCCTTCTTCTTCGCCCAGCCTTTCGAACGCAGCAAAGCAGCGAATCCCGGCTTCTATAACCGCATTCAGGGCAAGCTGACGGCGATCGGCAGCACGCTCACCCCGGACCAGATTGTCCTGCGTGCCGAGACGCAAAACTGCGTCGGCTGCCACCTCGTCACCGGCGACGTGGGCGAAGGTGTCGTCTTCCCCCATTCCTTCGACAGCCTCCAGCAGGTGGCTGACAACGTGACGGAGCCCGGCGAGAACGGCCCGCGATTCATGATCTCCCCAGCCTTGCGCGACGTCTTCATCCCCCACCGGATGAAGATCCTCATGGACTTTCTCAATAGCGGAAAGGCGCCGGTACACTCGCAGTGAAAGGATGAAGGGAGAAGGATGAAACAGGAAGGATGAAGGATGAAGAACGAAAGGATGAGGCAGACATTCACACGTCTTCCCTCACCTTCATCCTTCATCCTTCCTGTTTCATCCTTTAATCACAGCTCCCCCAGCAGCTCCTCATCCACCTTCGCCCGCACTGTCCTGCGATCGATGCCCAGCTTCTCGGCCACCGTGCTGTAGTTTCGGGAGGTGGCGTAGAGGAGCGTGCAGTAGTTGCGCAACAGCTCGTCGGCGGTGAAGTGGCCGGAGACGATGTTGTCGGCGATGCGGCGGCGGGCATCCGATGAGGCGGTTGCCGGGCGAGGCTCGTAGGTTCCGCGGAGCATGACGCTGCGGACGCATTGCTCGAGCTCGCGGAAGTTGCCGGGCCAGCGGTAGGCGAAACCTGGCGAGGCCTCGATGGCCTGCATCACCTGGCCGGTCAGCGGCTCGGCTTCCTCCTCGCCGGCGACGCGGGTCGAGATGAAGCGCACGAGGTGCCGCAGCTCGTCGGGACTTCCGTCAATCTGCTCATGAAGCGCGGGCGTGGTGACGGTATCGGCGCAGAGGCGGTAGTAGAAGTCCTCGCGGAAGCGCCCCTTGCCGATCTCGCCGGGAAGGTCGCGATTGGTGGCGGCGATCAGCTTCCCTTCGAAAGGACGCGTCGTCGTCTCGCCGAGACGTTGGAGGGTGCGCGATTGGAGAACGCGTAGAAGCTTGACCTGAATGGACGGCTCCACCTCGCCGATCTCGTCGAGGAAGACGGAGCCGAGCGGGCCGCACGATTCCAGGAACCCCTCGCGGTCGGCGGCCGCGCCGGTGAAGGCCCCCCTGCGATGACCGAACAGCTCCGCCTCGATCAGCGCCGGCGAAAGCGCGGCGAGGTTGACGGCGACGAAGAGCGGCTGCGGTGGGCCGGCGAAACGCGTCCGGCGCTCGTCGAACGGGATGTAACGCGAGTAGGCGATCGCCCGCGCCACGAGCTCCTTCCCCGTGCCGGTGGGCCCGGTGATCAGCGCAGGCACGTCGCCCATGCGCGACCACAGCGAGCGCCGGTAGCGGCGCACGTCGTGGGTGAAGATCGATTGCCACACCGCGGCGCGAAGCCTTGCAACGGGACGCGTGCGCCCGACGATGTTGCGAAAGACCTGATGAAAGGCCCGGCGCACCTGG
>DATLWH010000961.1:0-7619 GCA_035576505.1 Thermoanaerobaculia bacterium
TGACCACGCTCTCGACGGTCTTCCCCGCTCTGGCCGATCTCAATCGCCATTCCTTCAGCGATCACCGCGTCCACGTCATCAATGAAGACGCGATGACGTGGCTGGGCGAACAGAGAACGCGATTCGACGCGGTGATCGTCGACTTCCCCGATCCCAACAACTTCGCCCTCGGCAAGCTCTACACGACTCGCTTCTATCACCTGCTGCGCGAACACCTCACGCCCGACGCCGCGGTGGCCGTGCAATGCACCTCGCCGCTGTTCGCGCGGAAATCGTACTGGTGCATCATCCGAACGATGGAAGCGGCGGGCCTCGTGGTCAGGCCATACCAGACCACGGTGCCCTCCTTCGGCGTGTGGGGGTTTGCGCTGGCGCGTCTGCGCCCGTTCGCGCCGCCGCCGAACGTTCGCCTGCCGATGCGCTACCTCGACGCCGCCACGCTCGCCTCGATGTTCGTCATCTCCCCCGACATGGCGTCCGTTCCGGTGGAGATCAACCGGCTCGACAATCAGATGCTCGTTCGCTATTACGAAGAGGAGTGGAAGAAGTGGTCGTGACCGTCCCCACGCGACCATTGACCACGCCCCGCCCGTGATTCTCTCCCGACGCGCACTGCTGGCCGGATTCCTCGGCGCACCCTTCGCGGCGCTGGCCTGCCGCCGCACGGTCCACGACCCATTGCCGCCAGGCGAGATCGTTGGCGCGTCGCACGCCTTCGGCCACATGCTGCGCGATGCCGCGCGGCCGGTTCCCGCGCCGGACGCCTGGACGTCTCACGACGTCGTCATCGTCGGCGCGGGCGTCTCCGGCCTCGCTGCGGCATGGCGCCTGGCGCGGGCCGAAACCGCCAACTTCCTGCTGCTCGAGCTCGAGCCGGTGGAAGGGGGAACGTCGCGGTCGGGATCATCACCGGTGAGCGCCTATCCATGGGGCGCTCACTACGTCCCCGCGCCGCTGCGCGACGACCGCACGCTCACCCGCCTTCTGAACGAGCTCGGGGTAATCGAGGGAACCGACGACGACGGCGATCCAGTGATCGGCGAGCAGTACCTTTGCCGCGATCCCGAAGAGCGCGTCTTCTACCGCGGACGATGGTTTGAAGGGCTGTATCTGAACGCGGGAGCATCGCACGACGACCTGCGTCAGTTGCGCGAGTTCGAGGCCGAGGTCGACCGCTGGGCGGGGTGGCGCGACGCGAAAGGGAGGCGGGCATTCACGATTCCGATCGCGGCGGGCTCCGACGACGAAGCGGTCATGGCGCTCGACCGCATCTCGGCGCGCCAGTGGCTCGATCAGCACGGCTGGACGTCGTCGCGCTTGCGCTGGCTCATCGACTATTCGTGCCGCGACGATTACGGCGCACATCCCGAGGAGACGAGCGCATGGGCCGCGCTCTTCTACTTCGCCTCGCGCCTCCCCGCCCCCGGAAAACCGAGCCGGCCGTTGATCACATGGCCCGAGGGAAACGGCCGGCTGGTGCGCCACCTCGCAACCGCGTCGCACGGGCACATCGAGACAGGCTGGCTGGTCACAGCGGTCAGTCCGGAGAGTGATCATGTGAATGTGACCGCGGTGTCGCGCGACGGCCACCACGTGCGTGGCATTCGCGCCAAGCACGTCATCTTCGCCGCGCCGCAGTTCATCGCCGCCCGCGTCATTCCCGGATATCGCGACGTGAAGGGGTTCGTCTACGGTTCCTGGCTCGTCGCAAACCTGACGCTGACGCAGCATCCTTCGTCCGAGGGCTTCCCTCTGGCATGGGACAACGTTCTCTACGAGAGTCCATCCCTCGGCTACGTCGTGGCCACGCACCAGACCGGCCCCGAGGCCGGGCCGACGGTGTTGACCTACTACTACGCCTTCTGCGACCGCGACCCTCGGGTAGCCCGCGAACGGCTTCTCTCGGCCGGCCGCGACGAATGGGCCGAAGTCGTCTTGTCGGATCTCGAGCGCGCCCATCCGGATATCCGCCGGCGCACGCAACGACTTGACGTCATGCGCTGGGGACACGCCATGATCCGTCCCTACCCCGGTTTCCTCAGCAGCGCATCCCGTCACGAGGCCAGCAAATCCTTCCGCAACATCCACTTCGCCAACACTGACCTGAGCGGCGTGGCCCTGTTCGAGGAAGCCCTCCATCATGGCGTCCGCGCCGCCGAGGAGGTGATGGCGGAACAAGGGCGGGGGGTGGCGTCGTTCCTATGAGAGCGGTCACGTGGTCTCGGGGACACGCGGCCTCGGATTCTGGTAAGTAGGAGCTGATGCCGAGTGGCGTTATCAGTGTCAGTCTCCAAAGGTTTGAGCCTGTACTAAAATAGGGATTCGAGGTGCACTCATGGGCGAACTATTTCAGCCGACTCACCTGCTGCTCGTCGCGATCATCGCGATGATTTTCTTCGGGCCTCGCAAGCTGCCGGAGCTCGGTAAAGGGCTCGGTGAAGCAATCCGTGGATTCCGCGACAGCATGAATCCATCGACGCCGCCGCCGGCTCCGACGGCGTCACCAGACAAGGAACCAACGAAGCCCGCGGAGTAGAAGTTCGCGGGTCGATTTCGTGAGGCGTTCCAAACACGCGCCTGGCCTCGCCGACGGAGCTGGTGTAAAGCACGCCGGAGGCGTGCGGTAGATTAGCCGGTGGCAAGCGCCGAAGGACGCGCCGCCACCGGATCGGAAGTCCACCTCAACACCGACCCCGGATGGGGTCGCATACTGCGCGCACATCACCAGAGGAAACCGCGTCGAGGTCGATGTCGTGTTTCTTTGAGAGTCGCGCTAACGTCCCAGCTTCCGCGTACCTTCACTCAGCAACTCAGCAACCGCACGACCCCGCAACCACGCAACCGCGACTACGGCGGACAACCCTCCCCCATCCACTGCTTGAACAGCGCGATGAGCGAGGGGTCGAGCGGGGGCATGGGCGGGGCGGGCATGGTGGTGCCGGTGGTGCCGGTCAGGCGGCCGTAGATCATGGCGGCATTCACCTTGACAGTCTCGTAGTCGGCGAGGTTGAAGCGCCACATCATGTTGGCCTGAAACGGGGCGAACATCGGAGCGATGTCGGTCTGAAACGATGTCGGCATGGCGGAATCCTCCTCTTTCGTCCTTCGTCAAATTCAGGCGCGATGGTCCATCCACATCATTGCGGCGATTGCGATCAGGTAGATGCCGCTGACCACCTGGGCATAGTCGGGGATCCAGCGGCGCAGACGCGTTCCGCCCACCATGCCGGCCAGGCACATGCAGGCGCTGACGCTGCCGACGACCGCGGCGGCGAGCGGGAGCGGATAACCGAGTGTGCCGAGGCTCACGCCGATGAGCAGATTGTCGAACGAGAGCGAGAGAGGCAGCCCGATGACCGTCCAGCGGTTGTTGACCAGCTTCTCCAGCTCGTCGCTGTCTTTCAGGGCAAGCAGAAGGATGACCACGCCGCAGGTCACCACGATCAACGGCGCCGCGCGGTCGAGCCATACGCCGAAACGCGCGTGCAGCAAACGGATCAGCAGCAGCCCGGCCAGAGGCGTCGACATCTCGCAGGCGCAAAACGCCAGAGCGAAGAGCACGCGCCGCGTCCGGGTCAGCGGCGTCATGCTGATGGCCGCGGCAACCTGCAGGTTATCGAGGCCGGCCAGCACACCGAGTAACACGATCCGAAGCATGCCCGTCAGCCCAGCGCGTAGATGTTCAGCACGCCGCCGTTTCCTCCCTGCACCAGCGCGCCCGCCACAACGTAGTTGCCGGCGATGGCCGGTCCCATACAGTAACCATAGCCGCCGCTCATCCCACCGGTCTGTGCTCCGAAGTTCTCCACGTCGCTCCAGAGCAGCTTGCCGTCCGTGGCGCGGAAGGCATAGAGCGCAACACGCGTGGTGGACATGAAGACAACGTCATTCACCACCGCCGGAACGCTGATGCCGCTCTCCCCCGCCATCTTGTAAAGCGGGTTGTTCGGATCGGCCGCGGCGACGTATTTCTTTGGGTCGCCGCCATCGAGCGGCCAGGCGTCGTCCAGCGTCGTCCAGTCGAGCGCCCGGAGGAACGGAGTGCTGTCGGAATCGATGCCGGCGCAGATGAAGTGATAGTTGTTGCCTCCGATGCCGATGAAGAGGCGCTTCAGCGAGGAACAGATCGCGGCCGTGCTGTACGTGCCGTGGAAGTTCTCCCCCTGCGTCTGATTGGACTGATCGTTGGTGATCACTGGATTCGGCTGGCTCGGATCATCGACGCCGTGCGGGTCGACCGTGGGAATCTGGCTCCCATCGTTCATATACGGCAGCATCTGCCGGGTCTGAATGACCGCGAACGTCTTGGCGTCGAAGGTCAGGTAGCAGCCGTTCTTGCAGCCGATGCCCACCACCTTGCGGCCGTTGATCTGCCACAGCGTGGGAGCACCGCCGATGTCGACATCGATGTCGCTGGGCCGATAGCTGGTCGTACCGGGGATCTGGACACAGGCCTTGAAGGCGCCGGTGCTTGCGGCGAGCACCAGCACGCTGTTCGTATAGCCGGCCGTGGGAAGCTCGCCATCGGGCTGCGGGTTGCCGGTAGCGCAGTAAAGCTGATCGAGATCCGCGTCGTAAGCGATGCCCGACCAGACCGAGGCGCCTTTCGCTACCGGCTGGCCGTCGAACGTCGTGAAGCCTGAAGGAAGCTCCTGGCGGATGGTCTCCTTGGGCAACTGATTCGGCTGGTTGTTCTGCCCCTCCACGTACTGGCAGGTGCAGTAGATCCAGATCACGTTGCCGCTGCTGGCGTCGAGGCAATAGACGAAACCATAGAGAGCAGGGTTTTCCCCCTCTCCCATGCCGACGTAGAGCCGGTTTCCGGCCACGACAGGCGACGACCATCCCGATGCTTTCGGCTGCGGTGAGGAGGCGAAATCGTTCGTGACCGGCTGGTTGTGCGGCAGGTCGGCGTAGCGGAGATCGGTGATCCACTTCTTTTTCAGCGTCTGCTGATCGAGGCAATAGACCTTTCCGTCGAAGGCGCTGAAATAGACGCTGCCGTTGGCCACCGCGGGGGTGCAGCCCATACCGCAGAAGCCGTGCGTGTCGCGGTCGGCGGGAATGATGTCCCAGTTGTAGGTGGCCGCGGTCTGGCCGGTGGCCAGGTCGACCTTGATGAACTGCCCGCCGTTCTGCGCGGCGGCTTCCAGGCTGTTGGCCAGACCGCAGTAGACGTAGCCGTCGACGACGGCCGGCGTGGAGAGGATCGAACCGTTCACGTTGATCGACTGCGTCAGCTTCAGGCCGGAAACCGTCCCGCTGTTGATCGGACTGGCCGTCACCTCGCCGGTGTGGGCGGGGTCGCCGTGAAACATCCACCAGTTGCTGCTGCTCGGATTGCTGGACATGAGATTCGCTCCTCACTTCGTCGGACTCGCGGTCGCCTTCATCTTCGCCGCCGGTGGCGGCGGAGCATCCTGGTGTGGCCTTCGGGCCAGTCCCCAACTGAAGTCGCGGAGACCGGTGCCGGCGTTGAAGTGGCACGACATGCAGCTGTTGCCGAAGGCTCCCGCGGCGAGCTGCGACGACTGGAAGTACGTCTCCAGCGCCACGTTCACCGCTCCGTTCACCGGGAAGGCGCCGCCTGCATCCTGCGGATAGACCCCTCGGTTCGCCGGTGCCTTGAACCGCGTCGGGTTTGACGGCCACTGGGTGATCACGAGCTGGTAATACTGCCAGACGGAGCTCTTCGGCAGCGCGGCGTGGAAGGCGTTGTTCACGTCGACGGTCGATGCGCCCGTGGGCGTGGTCGGGATCGGATTCAGCCGGTTCACCTGCACCGGCGTGGCCGTCGGCGGCAACTGCCCGGGACTGGTGTACGTCGGCCGGTTGGCGAAGCCCTGCGTTCCGGTAGATGGATTGTCGGTCCCGTTATTGAACGACGACGGCGTGTTGTCGACCTTCGGCGGCACGTTATCGACCTGCTCGAACGTCGACCAGATCCACTCCGGGAACTCCTTCGTCTTCTGGGCGATGTGGAATCCGACCAGCCCCATGAGCACCTGCTGGCAGGGCGGCTGGCTCTGCGGGTTGTAGACCCAGGCGTTTACGGTGTAGTAGCGCTTGATGAGCGTCGTCTGCATGCCCGACAGGTTGCGCCAGGCAGCCTTGAGCATGATCGAGTCATCGGGATTCTGCGGATTCGGCGGCAGCGCCACCACCGTACCCGGCGGGAGGTTCTTCATCAGATACAGCCACGTGGCAGGCGTGTTGTCGGCGCCGCGGATCCAGTTGTACTGCTGCTTGTTATAGCGGACTTCGAAATAGACGTAGTTGCTCTGCTGGTCGACCAGAGGGAACGAGAAGGCCTGATTGACGTCGTTCAGATCGGTATCACCCTTCGTCACCATGACCAGTTGCTTGTCGGTCGGCTTCGCGCCGGGACACATGTTGGGTACGTACGGCGCGTCATAGCTCTCCCAGGGCGTCGGCCGTTTGTCGTACTGATCGAACAGCTCCCAGTTCGCTTTGTAGGTCCCCCACGTCACCGGCGTCGAGTTCGTCATCGAAGTGAAGATCGCCGGATTGGCCGGCTGATCGGGATTGCCGCGTCCCGTGCCCGCGGGCCAGTTGAGTGCGATGAAGCTCTCCCACGAGAACCAGTCGAAGTAGGGACGAACCTGCTCCGAGGTCGCCGTCGGCGGAGCGTTGGCAGGGATCGGAACCACGGTCGGGATATTGCCGCTGATGACGACCGGCGGAATCGACGGAAACGTCCCCGTGACCGGGGCCGTCGTCGATGTCGTGGACGTCGACGACGAGGTCGAAGACGACGTTGCAGACGTTGTCGACGTCGACGTCAGGGTGGTCTCCCCTGTCCCCTTACAACCGAGCAGCAACGCCATCAACGCGACGGAGGAAAGTATGCGGAGAGGCATGGTGTCTGTTCCTTTCAAAATCCCACCCCCACCCCGAGCCTGAACGTCCTGCCGGGAGCGGGGAACTGCAGCGGTGTTGGCCGCCCTTTGAAATCGAGCAGGACGTAACCGAGCTCGTTGTAACGGGCATCGAGCGCGTTGAGGATGTCGGCCTCGAGGCGGAGCCGGCCGATATCGTGCGCGAGGCGCAGATCGACGCGCGAGACATCGGGCGTCACGAAGCTGCCTTCATCGTCGAGCGAGAGACCATGTCTCCAGCGATAGATGACGTCGGCGCTCGTCGAGGCCGAGATGCGCCCGTGCAGCAGCAACTGCGCGACGTGCTCGGGGATGTTCTTGAGCTGATGGTCGGGCGCCGCCGTGTCGGCCACGCGCGTCCATGCATAGGTGACGCGCGGCGAGATCCTGGCATCGGTGGCCATGGCCACGCTGGCCTCGACGCCACGGTGGAGGGCGCTGCCGATGTTGCTGTAGGTAAAGGTCTGCGGGTCGAAGTCGATCTCGTCGGTAACGGTCATCCGGTACGCGACGAGCGACCAGTCGCTCGTGGCGCTCGTGCGCGAGAGGCCTCCTTCAACATTGCGCGCGCGCTGCGGAAGCAGATCGGGATTGGAGATCGTGAACGTGCCGCCTCTGCCGTTGGGATAGGGACGAGGGTCGAAGAGCTGGTCGAGCGTCGGCGCCTTGAACGCACGCGAAACCTGCAGGAACATCGAGATCGGAGAGGCGGCGGCGAGA